>JANQLF010000271.1 GCA_028280785.1 Planctomycetota bacterium | reverse complement strand
TAACAGATGACCAAATTCGGGCTCAGAAACCTATAGTAGTCAAATACCGAGTCAATTCGCAAAACTTTAATACATCATATATTTACGTTAGTTTCCTGCACTTTTAACACACCCTGAATCCAGACAAATTCGGCGTCTCATAACGGCGTTTTGTAAGCCCTAACTGAAGCGATGTTTACGTAATTTTACTGTGTTTTGATACGCTGTAGATTTAGATGACTCTATTCATATCCAAAAAACTTGCGAATCGCTTCAATAACCACATCACAGCCCGCTTGAGTCACTTTGGTAGCATGTGGTGTATAAATAAACCTCACCGTCTTGTCCTTACGGTGCTTTTCTTCGCACAAGGCATAAACATCTATGACTGGCACCTTGTGTTCCTGAGCGAACTTATGCAAAATGTTATTGAACTGCTTAGCCGCTAGATTACGCGAACCTTCCGCATTGATCATATCGACATCTCGCTCAGTCATCATTGGTACTGTCATTAAAATGAGCTTGTCTTCGTGACCCTCAAACTGCTTGTACATCGCCTTCAAACCGTCGAGGGCAAATTGGTCAATGCGATCGGCGTGTCCTGCAATAGTTGAGCGACAAACCATAACGACCGAATAGTTAGCCGGGTTGTGTATAACCGGCTTAGAGCTGCCATACCACAAGGACATGTCATCCGAACTGCCTTGTCTGAATCTTGGCGCTTCACTTGGCTTCAAACCTTTAGTAATGCCTGGCTGCATACTGGTGCCGTAATGTCCCCAGAAAAAAGATTTGGGCATACACAGATCTACGATATCTCCCTTACCGAGGCGCATTGTTCCGCCGCTGCCTGATCGACTGATTCTTTTACCGGAAGATTTACGCACAGCCAAAGAACTGATCTTTTCAATTAACAAACCGCGAGCATCAAGTCGTTGTTGCCACGATTCGCTGGCTAATTTGCAGCGCAATTTCATTTGCTTATCGAAACCGTCATCTTGCTCGATAATTTTCATTAAACCCAGACCGGTATTTAATAAACGTGCATCCATAAATATTGATGGTTCAGTAGTTTTTAATAATCTACTGATGCCCAGAACCGTGTTGACCGCATTAGCAATATCTACAGGCTCTTTATTTTTTAAATGTTGATATTCTGACAACAAAAGATGCGGAAATGCATTGTTATGTTTCTCATGCAATGCCTTGGCAACCGGTAAGCCCTCGTCAAAACGGCTTGTTTCAAAGCAAAAATAGGCGAATTCTTCCATTTTCGCTGCGCTTTCAGCGGCTTCGGCCGATTGCTTCAATTTATTGAAAGACTTTTCGCTACGCTGGCGTTCTTTGATTGCCGATAAATAAATTTTATTTTCTTTCGCTGCCTTTGGATCGTTCTTTTTCAATAATTTATCAAGCGCCTTAGCCGAATTATTTGCCAGAGTCATGTCGTTATTAAAAATCGCAAAACGTAAATTATCAGTGTGCACAGCGATCATGCGCTCAACTAAATCGCTCTTTTCTGCCGGCGGTGCCTTCGGCAATGCTTTTTCTAAAATTCCCAATAGGTGTTTCGCTTGTGCCTGGGAATGAACACCGTCTGGATGCTGAATATCAAAAACATGTAAACGAATATGATAAGCACTCCACGCCTTATCCTTACCGAGTAATTCGAGGATGCGCTTACACATATAAGCTTGGATATGATTAAAATCAGGCTCCTCTAATTTAGCATCCAATTTATAGGCTAATTGTAGTTTCAATTTTGATGATTTTGCTGCCGCATCTTCATCACCGAATAATTGCTTATATGAGGCCTCTTGCTTGGCCATATCGATTTCAACATTGCCAAACAAATCAGCTGCTTGCAAGCATGGATAGAAGCAACTGAGTACGATGAACATTAGTAGTTTGTGTAATAGCGACATCTGAACCGAGCATCATCCATAAACTACTGCGGTAGCAAACCTTAAGTGAGTAATCAAGGTAACTGTATCAAACCATATTAAGAAACGTTCTAAGCTGTTCTAAACTCTCTATGGATAGCGCCTTACAAGCCAATTTTACCATGCACCGCTCCTCATCTTTACCCTCTCGCTACATTCACTAACGTTCAGAGCACAATTAGGAAAGATATTGCCTCATGAAAGTCAGCTCCCAATCCTTCGAAAACGGCCAGGTGATCCCCAAAAATTTTGCTTTCTGCAAAATCGATGCAGAGCAACACTGCATTTTTTCAGACAATAAAAATCCTGAACTCAACTGGTCAGATTTTCCTGCTGAGACCAAGTCCTTTGCCATCATCTGCTATGACCCTGACGTGCCATCGGTTGGTGATGATGTAAACCAAGAAGGCAAAAGTGTCAGTAAAGATTTACCACGCGTAGATTTCTTTCATTGGGTATTAGTCAATATCAAAGCCAACGTTACCAATATTGAAGAAGGTAGCGTTAGTGAAGGTGTCAGTCCGCGCGGCAAGCAGGCCGGTATGAGCGACTTAGGCGTAACCGGCGTTAACGACTACACCAATTTGTTTGCCGGTGATCCTGATATGGGTGGTTTTTACGGTGGCTACGATGGTCCCTGCCCACCGTGGAACGATGAAATAATCCACCATTATCATTTCGTTGTTTACGCACTCGACACCGAATACATCGACATTAAAGGTCATTTTAAAGGACAATCTCTACGCGACGCTATTAAAGACCATATTATCGATCAAGCCGAAATCGTCGGCACGTATACATTAAATCCAAATTTGAGATAATATGCGATTAATTATCACTTTATTTTTATTTGTAACCCCACTCTTTTGCAATGCTGCCGAAAAGCCCTTGAAAACATTTTTGTTAATTGGTCAAAGTAACATGGTTGGTAAACGTTGCCAAGCCAAGCAACTCGAAGAACACTTAAAAAATCCACAAAAAGATGTTCTCTATTTTCACGATAAAGAAGGATGGATTCCAATAGCGCCAGGTAAAACAGAACCAAAAGGATTTGGTCCGGAATTAAGCTTTGGCCATGAAATGCAAAAAATACTCAAGGAACCAATCGGTATTATTAAGCACAGTATTGGTGGCACGAGTCTTGGTGTTAAATGGAATCCCAAAGATCCAAAATCCCTTTACCACTTCACTCTTAAACGATGTGAAAAAGCTGCAAAAGCAAAAAACATTAAAATAGTTGGCATTGTCTGGGTTCAAGGTGGTGCCGATGCCAAAACCAAGGCAATGGCCGATGCTTACGCAGAAAATTACAAGAATTTCATAGCCGCTTGGTCACGTGATTTAAACAATGATAACATCGCTTTGATTTGCGGCCGCTGTGGCACAACCAGTAAACCTGAACAATACCGAGCAAAAAAACCACATATCGACATCGTGCGCAAAGCACAGGACAGCTTAGATTATAAACTATACACCTCCGTTGACCTTGATGATGTGTCGTTAGGTAGTGATGGCGTGCACTTTGACACCAAAGGCATGGTCGAAACTGGTGTGCGCTATGCCAAGGCCATGGACGCTTTATTGAAAAAAACCGCCAAACAATCTAAATAGCTCGTTTAGCGTGCTCACGACGAAATTGTTTTGGCGTTACACCAAATTGTTTTTTAAACAATCGATAAAATTGTGCATGCGTTGTAAAGCCACAATCATCGATGAGTAATTCCATATTCTGCTCTGATTCCATGAGCATCTGCGCAGCGTACTCCATACGTTTAGCATTGATCATTTCGATAGTAGTTTTACCAGTGTATTTTTTCATACACCGCGATAAATATTCACGCCCTTTCCCACAATACTCACATAATTGCTCAATCGCATTAACGAAATAGCGCGGTTGATCTAATAAAGCGATGAGTTCGCTGAGCCACATTGGTAATTCATCGTCTCGTTGCTGCTTCACATCAAGACGTTGCAAAACACCCAATAGAAACGCGTCAATATGTAAACGCTGATCTTGCTGTAGTTGCAATGCTTTAACTGCTTGCAAAAACCAAATTTGATCAGGTGCAGATAAATTCCATAAACCCGCGCGTTCATCCCAGGGCCATACATTGTGCGTCTTATAATATTTATTTTTTATATCATCCCAGAGTGTTTTATCGATAGCGATATTAATTATTTGCATCGATTCTTTTTTTGATGCCTTTAAAAAATGCTTTAAATTCGGGGCCACTAATCCCAAGTGCCCAGTCTTTAATTCATCAACACGAGCATGGTGGTGCTCGCCGCTGCCAGATTCGATAAAAAACAGTTCTGCGAAATCGTGATCATGTTCATGGAAAGCATAGGCAGGTTTGTAAAAGGCTCGCTGGACATGACACCCATGCGCCTCGCTGGCTCGTAGCTCTACCCACTCTAATGTGGTCATATTTATATCATATAATGCCATTTATGTAGCATATCTAGTCATTTTTGTATATATAGTGCGGTCCTGGAGATACAGATGCCTCTGAGCCCACGACAAGTCAGCAGCTATCAAGAACAGGGATTCCTCCTCCCCAAACAGCAACTCTTCGCAAATGATCGTTTTCAAGCACTGCAAAATCGCTTCGAAACACTTCTAGCTGAATGGCAAGATACCTACGGCCAAGCTGCTGAAGAAATGGACAAACCACATTGGTATTTTCCGGAATTATTTGAATATCTCTGTGACGAATCTGTTCTCGATATGATTGAACAATTAATTGGTCCAGACATCGTTTTATTCACCAGTCATTTTATTTGTAAACCAGCGGGCATTGGTCGGCGCGTTCCATGGCACGAAGACTCTGGTTATTGGCAGAATATTTTAACGCCGATGGGCGATCCTGTAACCATTTGGTTAGCTCTGGACCCATCCACTACCGAAAATGGCTGCCTACGCATCATACCAGGCTCACATAAAAACGCTGACTTAGACTATACTCCAGTTCCAGATCCCAAAGATTCAGTATTTCCAACTGAAATAGCGCCCAATCAATTTGACGAATCGAGCGCAGTAAATTTAGAACTCGCACCAGGTGAATTTAGCCTCCATCATGCTGGTATCATCCACGGTTCACATGCCAATAAAAGCCAACAACGACGTTGTGGTTTTACCATGCGTTATTTCTCATCGCACTCGAAATTTAATCATGAAATGCTTGATGAGCATTTTCAAATTTATTTAGTGCGCGGCAAAGACCATGCGAGCAACACGTATAGTGAGCCCGGTAAACTCAACCGCACAGCTGTCGAAGCGCTGCTTCATCCCGTTTAATTGATAATTTGTTAATCCACAGACAAGCTGTTCAGCACAAATTGTTCAAACGCGTCGGGTTTACTTAGACATTTTGTGTAATTCTGCATGATTTACTGCAGGAAAGCACATTATGGACAGCAAACCGAATATCATTTTTTTACAAGCTCACAACACTGGTCGATTTATTGAGCCCTACGGTCACTCGGTACCCACACCCCATTTAATGGAGATGGCGCGAAATGGCGTTGTATTTCGCAACTCTTTTTCAGCTGCACCTACCTGCTCGCCAGGCCGTGCTGCCTTTTTAACGGGCGAATATCCACACAGCTGTGGCATGTTAGGTCTTTCGCATCGCGGTTGGCAATTGAACGATCAAAGCCATCACATTGCAGAAAATTTATCAGCGCATGGTTACCATTCTGCTCTATGCGGTATCGAACACGTCGTGCTCGGTGACTGGGGGCTCAAAGAAAATGGTGCCTATGATGAAGTCTTAACTGGCGATAATGCTTATGGCAAAGACTTAGCTCCACGTGCTGTCGATTTTCTCAAACGCAAACATGACAAGCCTTTCTTTTTAAATGTCGGCACCCAAGAAACACACACTCCTTTCCCTGATCCTGAACCAGAGAAATTCCCAGCAGAAGATCCCAATTTTTGCATTCCCCCAAGACCATTTCCAGATACACCAACGACGCGTCAACAATGTGCTGCGTTTAAACATAGCGCACGCAATATGGATGACTGTTATGGCGCCGTATTAGACTACTTAAAAGAAAGTGGCCTTGATAAAAACACTTATGTCTTTGCATTTTGCGACCATGGTTTGCAATGGCCATTACACATCGCCAATGTTGGTGAACATGGCAATGCAATCTTTCTTTTGGCCCAAGGTCCTCAATTTATTAATCATGGCACAGCAATCGATAGCCTCGTTTCTTCATTAGATATTTATCCAACGGTTTGTGAATTAACCGGTATGGAACACAAAGCATGGTTACAAGGCAAGTCCTTATTACCACTTGTCAACGGTGATAGCGATTGCCTACATGAAGAATTATTTTTTGAACAAACATATCATGCTGCCTACGAACCATGCAGAGCTGTTCGCGGGCAGCGTTATATTTACATCAGACGCTACGATAAACGCGATAGCATCGTCAAGCCCAACTGCGATGACAATATCGTTAAATCAGAAATGATCGATCAAGGCTGGGAACAACAACAACGCCATGAAGAAGCACTCTACGATACGTATTTCGATCCCGATCAACATAACAATATCATCGACAAGCACGCTGAATTAGCGCAAACTATGAGTCAGCAATTAGATCAATGGATGGAAAAAACTGACGATCCACTTCGTCATGGCCCAGTTCAATTACCTAAAGGCGTAGGCGCTTTTACCACCAATCCTGACGCTTATTCTCCGCGAGAGGATCCATTAACCTTTGCTGACGGCTAATTGCTGCTCAACAATAGCATCAATAACCTGCATATTACCAACTGAATTATTATGCAGCGGATCTTGAACTTCACCGCAGTTCATTGCTTGAACAAATGATTCAATCATTTTTTGATAAGGATTACAGGCAGGAATAATAATCTCTTCGTTCTCATCGCCTGATGCGAGGTCTATCTTAAATTCCTCTCCACCCCAGGCGACCATGGCACCACGACTACAGCGAATGCGACCGTTGGTGCCGGTAATTTCAAAATGACAGTCAAATGTCGTGCCGAGTGAGCAAGAAAAATAACCAATGCCTTGTTCGAATTCCAGAATACCAAAAGTCTGCATGTCGACTTCAGTTTCACCAATAACTTGATGAGCCTTAATATGAATGGGGTTGGCATCGAAGAATAAGCGATTCGCGTCTATACAATAAACCCCAAGGTCCCGCAGTGCGCCCCCACCACATTCCTTTTGCATGCGAATATTATCTTTTTCAAATGTTGGTGTATGAAAATCGGCGTGGATAATTTTGACGTCGCCAATTTTTCCAGCTGCGATCAATTCTTTTGTTTTCGCCGCTAAGGGGTGAAAACGGTAGGCCATCACTTCACGCAGCAACAGGCCCTTTTCTTTAGCAACGTTATACATCTCGATGGCATCATCTGTATTCAAGCATAAAGACTTCTCGCAGAGCACTGCTTTACCAGCTTCCAATGCTTTAATCGTCCATTCCTTATGCATGTGAATTGGTAGTGCCACATAAACCGCATCAATTTCATTCGAGTTAATTAATTCATCATACGAGCCGTAAGCATGACTTAATCCCGTTTCTACGGCGTAAGTTTTCGCCTTCTCTAAACTGCGACTACCAACTGCTACCGCTTCAGCACCTGCGGCCTCATCGATCGCCTTAATCGTAGAGCGCGCAATTTTTGCAGAACCTAAAATACCGAAGCGAACTGTCATAAGAAAATTCCTTAAAAAAGACTTCCGTGCACTGGCTGGCCGTCATCTTGGTTGCCTAAACGGCTTATTAACTCATAGGCATCGCCACGGTAAGTGGTGCGTTCCCACCATAGTGGACTACCGTCGACTTGATAGCCCGTGCATAAAACCTGAAAACATGCGTCGCCTATTTTGCAATCTAATGCCTTGGCAATGTCAGCGTTTGCAATAACAGCGCGAATACGTTGATCGGCACCACCAATGTGCAAATCGTATTGTTCAGTCCACAAGGCATACAATGAGCCCTGCACCACTTGCTCAGTTAAACCTGGGCATAGATCTGCAATAACATAACGCTGCTCATAAATCATTGGAATATTATCGGCCAAGCGCAAGCGCTCGAGATAAAATAAGTTATCACTGCCACTTACCTGTAGTCGCTCGCTAATATTTCCATCAATATTTTTCGCTGTGTCCTCACGCAAACATAAAACTTTGGTTTCTGGATTCTTACCAGCGCTTTTTGCTTTTTCGGTAAAGCTGACCAAGTCACGTAATTCAAAATTGAGCACCGGCTCTTGAACAAAGCAGCCGACACCCTTGGTATAAGCCAATAATTGCTCGGCCATTAATCGCGCCAAAACTTTATTTGCGGTTGGGCGACTGACTTCGAATCGGTCAGCGATTTGACGTTCACTTAAAAACTTTGCGCCCACTGGAAATTCATCACTCGCAATCAGGCTGCGCAATTCCTCATGCAGCTGTTGATAAATAGGCTCATCGCTGTTCATGATCATGAGCTTTAACCCAAAGGACCCCAGTCAACGTCACCTTCATCAAGATGACATCCAGCGCGTAACATGATTTGCTCATTTAAATGCAAGGGCGTTGCAAATTTCTGCTCGATTTCTTCAGCACGTTGGCCCAAGGTCCAAAAACGGAAACACACTTCTGGTGCCAAATTATAAAAGACTGATGCTTGAATACGTGCCTCTTGATCGCCACGCTTACGACGCTCTTCCCAGTCGGTACCGATATAGAAAGCAATCCAATCACTATAACGATCAGGCTCGTTCGCATCCCAATCATTAATTAATAATTCTTTATCAGACCAATGATATTTGAGCAAGGCAGACCAAGCCGGATTATGTCCAGCCAAGACATACGGGTTGCGCGTGGCGCCTGTGCACCAAGTAAAAGCATGAAAGCCACCTAAGCCTTGAACGCCGAATGCTGGTGACGCTTCGCGGTCACTCACCCCTTCGGTTTTAGACCAGGTCACCATACGCTTATACGCATAGGTATGTGTTTTGAGATTTTGTATTTTTTCGTGCCAACGCTGTAATTCCATCGCTGCACGTAATCCAACACCAGTGCGCGCAGCAATGTAATACGCAAACGCTGCACCTTCATGGTCACCTTCAGCTGCACGCAATTGCGCTTCAGCGATGACACCTTCCATGCCATTGTGAATACAATCGGCATTCCACATCCAACCCTGCGGGTCAGTCATAAAGGTGTGGTGCATCCAATCCATGAAGACCACAAAATAATCAAAGAGTGCTTTGCGTTCCGTTTTAACAGCAGCACTTAACTGCTGCGCTTCTGCCGCGTAATCAGCAAGCGGTGATTGGCAGGCACGAGCAAGTCCGCTTAAACCAAAACCATTATACCAATCAATATCATAACAGGCATCACCATTATGTGCCCACATCGAACGCCAACGACCCCAAGTGCCGTGTCCGTCATGATCGTCAATAATTTCAACAGCGTCTTTGAATTCCTGAATCGTTGGCAGCTTTAATAATTTTAAAATATCAGCCTGTTTGTCAGCTGGTGCATTGTGCACATAAGAAGCCCAGGAACGAATCGAAAATAATTGATCCATG
>JANQLF010000253.1 GCA_028280785.1 Planctomycetota bacterium | reverse complement strand
CGCCGCTGACGTCTTCAATCATGGCTCAGAAATTGTTGAAGATATGCCAATCGACTTTTTAGTTGATGGTGAAGTTGTTGAAAGCTCTACCATTTCAATTGCTCCGCAGCAAACCGCTAGTGCACGCTTCCCCTACGAAGCCATTGAAGAAGGCCTACACGAAGCCAGCGTCAAAATACGTGGTGATAGTTTGCAAGACGATAACAAGGCCTATCTCCCCTTCCGCGTTGTTGAATCAATCGCCGCATTGGGTGTTTCTGAAGGTGAAAACCAGTTTGGCTTTAATCCAACTTACTTTACAGAGTTGGCCTTAAACCCATTCCGTGAAGGCTCTGAAAACGAAGATGCAGTATATAAATTTCAAAATACACATATTAGTGAACTGGCTGGTGAAGACCTAACCCAATACGAATTCATTTGCATTGCTGGTGTAAGCGCCATTTCCAGTGTTGAAGCGAGCATCCTAGAAGAATATGTCCAAGCTGGTGGTGGAATTTTGATGTTCCTAGGCAAGGACACAGATGTCCCAACTTATAATCAAAATCTTTATCGTGGTGGCAAAGGCTTATTTGCCTGGGAATTAAATGTAGACCCGATTAACAAGGCTTCTGATCAAGATTCTATGCGCATGAGTGCATTTAACTTTAGTCACCCACTGTGGAATGGATTACTTGATCACCAAAATGACTACCTGAAAAATGTTAAAATTTATTCTACATTTTCATTCAAAAAAGGTTCTGAAGAACGCGCAGTACCCCTTGCAAATCTCATAAGCGGTGGTGAAGAAGATACTGGTACGGATCAAAATGATCACCCAATCATTGTCGACTTTTCTTTTGGACGCGGTCACTGTGTTGTCGTGTGCACTTCATCAGATTTAAGCATGAACGACTTTATATCTCACCCAGTCTTTGTTGGCTTTGCTAATCAAGCAGTGAAATACACCAAGTCATTTAGAGATGGCGATAACGTTATACTCTCAGGTCGTAATGCCGTTCGTTTCGTTAGTCTTCAAAGCAGCCAAGCTAACTTTGTCTGCACGTCGCCTTCTGGCGAAAGCACCGTTATACCTGTCGACAGCGCAGAACTTAAAATGGAATTGCCTGAGTTGCGTGAAGCAGGTTTTTATAACCTCGTCAATCAAAACGACTCATCTGATAGTGCACTCATAGGCGTTAATGTAGCGCAACGAGAAGGAAATGTTTTAAGTTTAGAATCAGATGCTATCGCCTCGCTCTTTCCCGATTCAAAATTAAATATTATTGATGCGAATGCAGATGATGAAGCCGCAGGCGGACTTGGCGGTGGCGGTGCTGAAATTTCAAGTCTATTGTTATTATTGGTGGTGCTGTGTTGGATTGGTGAAAATTACTTAGCGCACAGGATCTCGAAACGATGAACGAAATTATAAACTGGTTACTAGGTTTAGATCCAACCACTGAAATTCTCAATGCAGATGTCAGTTTCAGATTCCCCGTCCCTGCATGGCTCGTGGCATTTGTCATTATTATGATTGCGGTGTACTGCCACTGGATCTACAAAAAAGAAGCTCCTGAAACTGGTAAATTTTACCGTGGACTGATGTCGTTCTTTAGATTCTTAATCTGGACGGCTGTCATTCTCGTGTTACTCCAACCGCGTTTAGAACTGGATTATCTTTCTCAGCCGAAGAGTAACCTTGCTGTACTTATAGACACCTCTAAGAGCATGGGCCTCAATGATCGTTCTGATGACAATGAGTTCTATGAACACATCAAACAAGCTACTACAGGCACGGACAAAGCTGAAACCGTTAGCCCGGAAGAGAAGCGCAAAATAAATGAACAAAGCCGCTATGATATACTTAAAGGCATACTGACTAATGATAAATTAGATTTAATTAAGCAACTCGAAGAACAATATGCTGTACATATCTATGCCTTTGATGATAGATCCGAAAAAATTGAATTACTTAAAACAGACGACGAAAGTGGTGATAAAGCTTTTGCCATGCCTGACATGGATGGTGATACCACACAACTTGGCAGTGCTTTGCGCAGCATCCCTAACAAACTGCGCGGACTCCCCTTATCAGCAATCATTCCATTTACCGATGGCGCAAGCAATCGTGGTGAATCATCGACAACAGCAGCTCAATGGCTTGGTGATAAAGATATCCCCGTTTATCCAGTAGGCATTGGCGCTCCTGAATCCGTCGACGTCGGCGTCCTGAATATCGACCTTCCTGACCTTATTTTTAAAGATGATGAAATTGCAGTTCGTGTAACCTTCGAGGCTTCGTCACTCGAAGACGTCGTTTTACCAATCACTCTGACCCTTGGTGATGATGAAGTTGGAAGCGGTGAAGCCGTTGCACGCAACGGGACCTTCCAAGAAGACTTTGTTATCACCCCTAAACAAGTTGGTGACTTGGTTTTCAAAGTCGATGTTCCTCAACAAGGTGATGAGGTCTATCTAGAAAATAACGTGTTAAAGAAACGTATTCGAGTCATTGATAGCGCTATTCGCATTTTAATCGCCATTGACACCCCAAGTTGGGAATATCGATACCTGAAGGGCTTCTTAGCAACCGACGACCGCATCGTTACCAAGACTTTTATTAGACGTGCTGACCAACGTACGTCATCTACCCGCCCTGAATATCTAGAGCAATTTCCAGACTACGAAGAGTTACAAACAAAATATGATTGTATTATCTTTAATAATATAACATCTGATTATTTTAGCGATGATCAAATGAAGGACATCGCTAAATATGTGAGTGAAGATGGCGGTTCCTTTATCATGATTTCATCGACCAAAGGCACACCCGGCACATTTATTGGCACTCCTATATCAGACATGTTACCGGTTACTTTAGAAAAAATTTCAGAAGACCCTCGACTCGATACGCAAAATCGATTTATTAAGCCATTTAAATTGCATTTAACCAAAGAAGGTCAGGCCCACGTTGTCACCAGACTCCACCCTCTCCCTGATAAAAATAAAGAAGCCTGGCAACGATTACCTGGTCAATATTGGTACTACACAGGTATTAAACGTCTGAAACCAGCTGCGCTTTCATTGGTTGAACATGCCACCAAGAGCAACGATTATGGTCGCATACCACTGATGGCCTTTCAACGCTATGGCCGTGGCAATGTCTTATTTAGCGGCATCAATAGTATCTGGCGCTGGCGCTATAAATTGGGTAATCGCTTCACTAATCGATTCTGGGGGCAAACCATTCAATATATGGGCCTGCCTCACTTATTAGGCAATATGAAACGGGTTAATTTCCAAACCCAGGGACGTGACTTTACTATTGGTGAAAAAATCCCAATGACCGTACGTGTCCTAGATCGCGACTTCCGACCTGTTAAAGATGAAAATATAACTCTATTGGCTTCAGAAGAAGAAACCGCCCAAGAGATGACCTACACCTTTCAAAAAGAAGAAGGCAAGGAAGGCGTCTTTGAAGGCAAGATGTTCCTACAGGAAGGCTCACGGCACGTCACGGTTGAAGGATACGAAAAAGAAGAAGAAATTATTCTTGATATCAAACCACCTCAATTCGAATTTGAATCACCAGCAATGCGTATCAAAGAATTGCAGTCAGTAGCCGAGGCATCTGGTGGTCAATACATACCAATGAATGAAATCTGGAAATTACCTGAATTAGTCAGTGGCACTGCCAAGAAAATGCGCTCACAATTAAAGCGTGAATTATGGGACACATGGTTAACACTACTCTTTATAACCATCGCTTGTGCATTCGAGTGGATCTTACGCAAAAGGATTGACTTAGCATGAGACGCAGGCCTGAAACTGATAAACTAGAGAGTCGCTTGGCCGCAATTGGGCGCTCGATTCAATCCCAATTCACCAAACGTGGCCTCGGTACCATCTCCTTTGGTATTTTGCTAGGTGTGTGGTCCTTATTTGTTATTGATTACATAACAGACATTCCATTTGTTATCCGCGTTGGCATTGCAGTTTGTGGAATTATCTATGCGTTTTACTACTTCAATAAAGAATATCTCAGTAAAGCTCGCGTGGCCATCAGTGCTGAAGCGGTTAGCTTAAAAGTTGAAGACCAAAACCCTGAATTACAAAGTCGTTTGATTTCAACGCTACAATTCCAAGCCGTTAGAGATCTGCCCGAAGGTGTCTCTGAAAATCTCGTTGAAGGTTTAGTGGACCAAGCATTTGACCAAGTTGAAGACATCAAATTAAACAATGTCATTGATCACAGCTGGATTAAAAAACACTTTAAACGTATTACTATCATGTTGCTCATAATTGCTGGGACGACAGCACTGGCTCCCAATTATGTAATGGCCTATCTGCAGCGATTTATTGATCCGGCTGCACGCTATCCTACCCGTACACAAATCGTTGATGTCTCTGTCGATAAAATGATTCCTGCTGGTGATCCATTTGATGTTATCGTCAAAGCTGAGGGTATTCTTCCAGAAATAGGTTCTGTAACCATCGAAACAGCAACCTCAGGGACCGTCGAGTTCGAATTGATTAAAGAAGATGAATCTGGAAATTATATAGCCAAACTCACATCAATTACCGAAGAAGCTGAAATGTCAGTTTACTTAGGCGACGATGTTTACGGACCTAAAACGGTTATTCCAACCCCACGGCCATTCTTAAAATCTATAAGCATTAAGGTTAATAGCCCTAGTTACACCAATTATCCTGAACGAGTCGAAACCAACGGCAATATTCGAGTTATAAAAGGCTCTACACTCTCATTTACCATCGAAGCCAGCAAACCTCTGGAAGAATTAAATCTGAGCAGCAAAACCAAAGACTTCGAAATGCCCCAAGCACAAAGTGTCGACGGCATCCATTGGACAATGAGCATCAATGCAGAACGCAGCTTCTCTTATCAAATGTCGATGAAAGACAAAGAAGGACTGCAATCCGTAGATAACGCCAATTATCAAGTGAGCGTCATGCGCGACCGCCCACCTGTCATTCGCATCACCACACCAAAAGGCACAGCTGAATTAGCCTCAGTCAGTAAAATGCCTTTACGCTTTAAAGTTAATGATGACATCGGTATTGATAGCGTGGCGGTTAAATATGTCATATCGCGATCAACTGGTTCTGATGATTTTGAAGAAGTTAATTACGATAACGCTGAATCGTTGATGGAATTCAATGGTATTAATAACAAATCATTCGAATTTAATGACCTTTGGGATAATACCAAAATCAAAGGACTTGGCGCTGGCGATACCATCAATCTATGGGTTGAAGCAACCGATAAATCACCGGAGCAACATCAACAGCGCTCGTCAGACCGTCAAATATTAATCATCAGCATTACAGAATATCGCAATAAGCTCCTGCAACGCTTGAGCGAAAACGTTGATAAGGTTGATGAGCCGATCATCAATCTTAAGGACTCAGCTCGTAAGCTTGATTAGTTATTAAATAAGAAATGCATGACATCGCCATCTTGGACGATGTATCCCTTACCCTCTGCACGCAATTTTCCAACATCTCGACAACCTTTTTCACCGCTGTTTGCGATGTAGTCATCGTAAGCAGCAACTTCAGCACGAATAAATCCTGCTTCAAAGTCAGTATGGATAACACCAGCCGCTTGGGGTGCAGACCAACCTTGTTGTATTTGCCAAGCTCGTACTTCTTTCTCGCCTGCGGTGAAATAGGTCGCTAATCCTAAAAGTGCATAACCAGCTTTAACCAACGTATGCAAGCCAGGTTCTTTCATGCCATATTCTTCCATGAACATACTGCGCTCTTCATCATCTAATTGGGATAATTCTTCTTCCACTTTCCCACAGATAACAATCGCCTTGGCACCATGACTTTCAGCAAACTCATTGACGGCCTTACTAAATTCATTACCGCCATTTCCAATATCAGATTCGCCAACATTACAAACAAATAACATCGGCTTGATTGTTATTAATTGACAATCGGCAACATGAGAGCGCTCTTCGTCACTGAGCTCTAGCGATCGTGCTGGCTTGCAGTCTTTAAATGCTGCAGCAATTTTTTCGAGGGTTGGTATGGCTGCCTGCGCCTCTTTATCAAAACGTTTTTTCTGACAACGCTGTAGTTTATTAGCAACTGTTTCTTCATCTTTAAGAATGAGCTCTAAATCGATAACTTCGATATCACGCACTGGATCTATACTGCCATCAACATGAACAATATCATCATCTTCGAAGCAACGGACAACATGTAAAATAGCATCAACTTCTTTTATATGTGATAAAAAAGCGTTTCCTTTTCCTGCACCCGTACTCGCACCCTTCACCAATCCAGCGATATCAACAAGTTCTATTTGTGTAGGTATGACGGTCTTAGTCTTAACAATATCTTGTAGTGCCCATAAACGCTCATCTGGTACAGCAACCTTTCCGGTATTCGGGTCAATGGTGCAAAATGGATAATTCGCTGCCTCAGCTCCCTCTGATTGCGTCAAAGCATTAAAAATAGTGCTCTTGCCCACATTCGGCAAACCAACGATTCCACAATTAAAAGGCATCACTGCTCCTATAAATTTCAGCTTGGTATGCTCTGATCATACTCAAGCCCCACCAGCCGCGCGTTTAAGTCTATCATTGATAGCAATTCCAAGTCCCTCCTCTGGGACCAGCTCAACGCAAATTTGTTGTACATCCGATGCTTCTAAACGACGAAGACTTGCAAAAAGATTCTGCGCTGCCTCAGTAATATCACCATTTGCACTAAGAATTTCATTATGGGCAACACCTTCAACAGCATCTTGAAATGCCAGACATCCCCACTCTTTGCCCGTAGGCCATTCATCCGCCGGGCCTTTTATACGAACAGGAACTTGTGGTGCATAATGAGATTTTAATAAGCCTGGTGATCTTGAATTGAGATCTTCGGCAACGACTGCTTCCATAGATTTCACTGAAGGCTCATAGCCTAAAACTTCACTTAATGCATCGACAGATAATCCACCTGGGCGTAACACATAAACTGTCTTCTGAGCGTCAAAACCGATAACCGTCGATTCAACACCGATTGAACTAGGCCCGCCATCAATAATACAGGCAAGCGAATCGCCCAGTTGTTCACGCACATGCTCCGCAGTGGTTGGACTTATGCGTCCAAATAAATTTGCACTCGGTGCAGCAATTGGTCGCTTCGATTCTTCAATTAAAGCAAGTGCCAAAGGATGATTCGGGCAACGTAGTGCTACGGTGTCCAAACCCGAACTAACCTCATCTGGAATGTAATCTCGTTTCGGCAAAACCAAGGTAAGTGGTCCTGGCCAAAATGCCTTCATGAGTTTGTGCGCGAGTTCATTGATCAACGCACAATCTTCAGCCATTGCTATATCGGAGACATGTACAATTAATGGATCAAAATGTGGTCGATTTTTGGCAGCAAAGATAGCCAGAACCGCCTCTTGGCTGCTCGCATCAGCAGCAAGCCCATAGACCGTTTCTGTCGGCATACCGACCAGTTTCCCAGCCAGAATAGCCTCAGCCGCCTCTTTGACTAAATCGTCCATGGGCGGCAGAATGGCGTCTCGATTCAATGTGCAAGTGATGTCCAGAGTATGGGCTAGCATCTTTAAGTTCAGCTATCACAATGTACTTATGCAAGCCACTGCAGTTTTGCCACAGCTTCTCGATATTCGCGATAAGGTTGTCAGACCTGTTGCAGATGCACAGCGCATGGAATTGCTACCAGCCTCAGCAATCAGCGCACCGCCAATGGTACTGCTCCTTGGTAATCACAGTTCAGGAAAATCGAGCCTGATCAACCACCTCATGGCTCGCAAAGTTCAACGTACTGGCGTCGCGCCTACAGACGACGGCTTCACTGTTCTTATGTATGGGGATGACGAGCGAACGGTTGACGGGTCATCTTTAACCACGCATCCAGACCTTCCTTTTAGCGAGCTCACACGCTTTGGACCAGGCCTTGTCCAACACATGAGTGGCCAGTTTCTTAATAATGAACTGCTTAAACAAGTTCGATTGATCGATAGCCCCGGCATGATCGATGCATCAGGGAGTGGTTCGGAGCGTCTTTACGATTTCATTTCAGTTATTCGTTGGTTTGCTGAGCAATGTGATCTTATTTTATTATTCTTTGATCCAGAAAAACCAGGTACTACAGGCGAAACCATCGCTACACTCACTGAAGCCCTAAGCGGTGTTGATCATAAATTACGTATCGTCATGAATAAAATGGATTTATTCGATGGCATACGTGATTTCGCACGCACTTACGGCGCCCTCTGCTGGAACTTATCTCGCAGCCTACAAACTAAAGATTTACCTCATATTTACACTACTGTTATTCCTGAACTCGTACGAGAAGACTGTCTCTTACCATTGGATGGTTTCGCAGCGGCCTTGTTGGAACTTGAACAATATATAAATAACCTTCCTCGAAATCGTTTAGACACCGTGATCAGCGGAACCATTAATGAATGTCAAAGCCTGTATGTCCGCTGCCAAGTCACTGAATATTTACGCAATAAAGTGAAAACAACGCGGCTTAATGGCTATGCAACCGCCGGTTTATTTGCATTAATTGGAATCTTTTATATTGGACTGACTGCTTTTGCTGATGAAGCATTTACTCGTTCACACCTGATTGTTGGTTTAGCCAGTTTCATTCTCTTTCTGGTTAGCATTTGGATATCAAATAAATTAGCCTTGTGGACAGAACATAAAGGCATTAACCAATTAGACGACACCTTTCACGCCGCTTTCGCTGGTGAATTAGCAAACCGCGGTTTGGCAGATGACTTATTGCACACTTGGTCAAATGCACGAGATGGTCTCGCTAAAATTCTTGTGGTAGATGGCTTGCACGGTCTGAAAAAAGTACCAAAGCGTAAAATGAAAAAGCTCCGTACCTTAATAGATACAGAGCTTCCAAAACTCAGACAATAATACCGTCTTATTTAATTATTTTATCAACAATTCCGTAAGCCAAAGACTCTTCGGCATCGAGCCAATGATCGCGGTCGCAGTCTTCAAGCAGCTTCTCGTAGGTTTGGCCACAGTTCTCAGCCAATCGTTTCAAGAGTGTCTCTTTCATCTTCAATATGCGTTGTGCAGAAATTTGAATATCGGTTGCTGGTCCACGTGCGCCACCAAGCGGCTGGTGCAAAAGCACTTCACCATGAGCCATAATGCTACGCTCGCCTTTTTCACAGCCGCTGAGAATGACAGACCCCATGCTGGCAGCCATACCAGAAACGATGGCATGAACGGGGCATGCTATTCGTCGAATGGTATCATAGACCGCCATACCATCGACTATGCTACCACCTGGTGTATTGATGAAGAGGGTAATTGGAGCCTTGGCGTCAACTGATTCCAAATACAGCAGCTGCTTAACCAATGCGTTACTAGATTCGCTACTGACCTCATCCCCCAGGAAAACCTTACGTTCCCGTAAAAGATAAGAATCCAGATCCACTGCTTTGAGATTTTCGGATTCGAGCAAAACTTTTGGGCCATCACTCATAGATGTCGTTCCTTTAAACGGTAGATCTGCAAGATTACAAACAGCAAGGCCGACGTAAAGCTTGTGCAGGAGCCATCCCGAGTGGTATTGCTTGTTTCAGAGCACCAAAAAGACACCATGAGCAGCGAATTGGAGATTGCTGAATGCTGCGGATTGTCCTTGGACTACTGATCCTGACCAGTTCTGCTTATACACCCGTCTGGAGTGCAGAGGACCTAGACGATCAGATTAATAAATGGTGTCAATCTGCTCTGAAGAATGATTTCTTACCCCTCCTCAGTAGCTTGAACGAAGAGCAGCGTCAAGCGATGCAAGAACGCTGGACGCTCACCCAAAGCACCATTCACAATGACCATGCCGAACGCTGTAACGCGCTGCTGAGTTTATTTAACAATGATAAAGCCGCAGACCATCTGATGAAACTTGTCGCACCTCATATTGATCGCCTTGACCTTAAGCCGAGCGCCAATCGCCTTCGCCAGATAAGCAAAATTATTCAACAGCAATCACTCGGCAAAGACATCGCGGAAGATCAGCGGCACCTGCTACGCAGTCTCTCAATCATTTGCCATGATTTTGGTAATTGGATCGAATTATCAGAGCTCAATGATCATCAAAAATTACGTGAGAATATAGAAGTTATTTGCAAGGCAGTGCAAAGTTTAGAGTTTAGCGATGCCGATAGCCTCAGTAAGCTTTCGTTGGAAAAGGCATTTCAACAACTGAATGCTCTTTCCCAATGCTTAAAGACAGTCCTAACCAATTATAATTTTGACTCCGATGCATTGCTTGCTTCAATAAAACTTCAAAATGAAGATATTGATAGCATTAATCGCATTCTACACATTCAATTTAAGTTATTTAATAAGGCTCATAATATAAAGCTGCACTTAAAATTGGATAACAAAAAATGGTCAATTAATAGACATATACACAGCATTCCCATGTTGCCCTGAGAACCAAACAAATGCTCACTGCAAAACGATCATGGCGACTCCGTAATGCTCCAGAAGATATTGTTTCTGAACTAGAACACGAACTCAATATCAGCCCAATCATAGCACGTATTCTAGCCATTCGCGGTGTACACAATCCCGATTCAGCACAACGATTCATCCAAAAACGCCTTAAAGACTTAAGCGCCCCAGAGATGATGAAAGGAATGGATTGCGCAGCAGAACGTTTTGCCGAAGCCATCAATAAGCAGCAACGCATTCTTATCCACGGTGATTACGATGTAGACGGTAGCACTGCGTGCAGTTTGCTCTGTTTATTTTGTAAAGTATGCAATGTTGAAGCCATTCCCTGGATACCACATCGTCGCATAGAAGGATACGGACTCAGCGAGGCAAGTTTAAAAGCCGCTAAAGAACATAATGCGGATTTAATGATAACCGTTGATTGTGGCATAGCAGATCATGGTTGGGCTGCTCGCATTGAAAAAGACGCAGACTGCAATGTCATCATCACCGACCACCACCTCCCACAAGATCAACTGCCACATTGCACCGCAATCTGCAATCCCAATCAACCAGGCTGCAAATATCCGGATAAAGGACTCGCCGGTGTTGGTGTTGCTTGGAAATTGTGCTGGGCAACCGCAAAAAAATTATGCGGCAGCGACAAGGTAACTGATAATTTACGCAATTTCTTAATGCAGCGACTCGATCTGGTTGCTGTAGGTACCGTAGCAGATTGCGCCCCATTGGACTCAGAAAATCGCATTCTCGTGCACCATGGATTAAAAGCTTTAGAACAAACCAATAACCTCGGGTTGCGACAATTACTCAAAGAAACTCAATTAGAACATAAAATAATAAGTGCAAGTGATATTGGTTGGAAAATTGGACCACTCATAAATGCATCCGGCCGCTTAGGCAGCGCCATGCGCAATGTTCATCTATTTTGCTGTGACGACGAACAAAAGGCACAACAACTAGCAAAAGAAATCATTCAAGAAAATGATGAACGACGTCGACTCACCTCTCTATTAACTGATGAAATTATTTCTGAGATTGAAAATAACCCAGGCTATCAGAAACGTTCTTCATTGGTATTCGCTGGTGAACGTTGGCACCAGGGGATCGTCGGTATCGTCGCTGGTAGAGTTGTGGACCGATTTGCTAAACCGTGCGCGATAATTGGAATCGATCAAGGTGTTGGTAAAGGGAGCTTGCGAACAATAAGCAACATACATTTAGGTCGAGCAGTTGATGCGTGTCGAGAATATCTGCTAAGCGGCGGTGGACATGCAATGGCTGCTGGCATCACTATTACCCCTGATCAAGTAGATAATTTTGCCGAAACCTTTGAGCAACATATTAATGAAACTTATCCTAATGGCCTAGCTGCACCTGGCACTGATTATGATGGCGATATAGAAGTCAGCCATTTAAATAGTCATTTCTACGATGAACTCAAATTACTTGAACCATTCGGTCAACAAAACCCGGAACCTACCCTGCGAGTCAATAACATCTCATTTGTTACCAAGCCAAATTTGTTTGGTAAAACAGGTGAGCACATGCGTGGAGCTATCACAGATCCACAAGGTGGCATCCAACAGCTACTTGCCTGGCGAGCAAAAGAGCATTACACGGAATTCAGTCGTCCCGGCAGCAACTTTAATTTAATTATCAAACCGCAGCTCAACCATTGGCGTGGAGAATTCATCCCACAACTATTGTATGTAGATGGAGAATCCTGTTGAGTCGCGATGTACTTGCACCTACGCCAATAATTAAACGAGCAATCTATGCTACGTCCTTTGGCATAGCATCTATTATTCCAAAATCATTTTTATTACTCATCGGCTATCTCGCCGGATTAATTGCATGGGCATTTGATTCCTCGGGACGTAAAACAGTCTCACAAAACTTGGGCTTACTAATGCCTGAATGTAATACACAAAGCATCGACCGGATGTGCAAAAAGACGTACACCAATTTCGGTATCGCAACTGCTGAAATGTTGCTCATACCACGTCTCAAAGCTAAGCACTTTGAAAACACACAAATTATAGATCCATGGAAACAAATGAATGATTTACCTGCACAAGGTCCACTCATTGCTGTATCTATACATTGTAATTGGGAAATTATGCCCTGTGTACTGAATCGCCTAGGTTTCTTCAAACAATGCCACTCCATTGCCCTTAGCCATGAAGATCCAAGCGTCGATGCACTGTTCAATAAATTAAGAGAAAACATGGGCGTCCATAGCTTATTGCTTGATAGGGCGCCACTGGAAACCCTACGTACATTAAAAGCTGGTGGAATTTTGGCATTGATCGCTGACAGAGATTATACAAATCATGGTGTTGCATACCCACTTGGCGGTGGTCATATGAAAATTCCAGTAGGTCCTGCCGCATTAGCCATACAGACACAGGCACCTATTTTACCAGTGTTTGCTTGTCGTGTGGGCGTTCGTAACTACGCCGTCATTTTTGGTAAGTATATAACTGCAGACCCAAATCTGCCGAAGCGCGATCAAATACCCTTAATACTTGAGCAACTCGCACAGACCTATGAACGATTTCTAAAAACAGCACCATCTCAGTGGGTTTGCTTTCATAAAGCATTCGTTGAGAATCAGGACATTGACAGTGAATCAGATTAATTAAGGCTCTCGCACATTGAGCACTCGTAGCTCAGCTGGATAGAGCAACTGCCTTCTAAGCAGTAGGTCGTAGGTTCGAATCCTACCGAGTGTGCCAACAATAATAAAACGCATTAAGCTTTTTTTACTTAATGCGTTTTTTCTTTGACCGAACCTACGGCTATTTCGGTCCTGGCAGCCTACGCAGAGCTTCGGCTGGCTGCGGGAGCCAAAGAGGACTCAAGTCCTCTTTTAAATGCTATCGCATTTACTCCCTCGCGGTTCTAATCCAGGATGCACTTATTCCTTAGGTTTGTTTTTTGTAGGTTCTTTTTTAGGTGAATCTTCTTTTTTCTCGACGGTTTCTTTGATATATTTAAACACTTGTTCGCTGGTGGCGCGAACAGCTTTCGAGCCTTTCATGATACCTTTTACCTTACCCTTCGGGTCTATGACATAGGTATCATAAACTTGCTTGTCAGCCTTTGGACTCCAGCCCTTACTTTGTTTGATCTGATAGTCATCGACCAAGGTAAAGACCTCTTTATCGACTTTAGTTTTGTCCCAAATTTTCTTTAAACCTTCCACTTGTTTTTTATCCTCACGGAAGAAAACAACGACTTGGGTTTTTAATGTTTTAAATTCTGCTGCATTTTTGTGGAACTCGCCGAGTTGCCGTAAGCAGTGTGGTCACCAGCTTGCACGTGAAAATGCTACAACGATGTGCTTTCCTGGGTGTTTCTTTTGAAACGCTTTGAGGTCAAAGGGACCATCGATAGTTGTTCCAGCCAATGCCGGGGCTGTTTCTTTTTCTTTTAGCACGGGATCCGCCTTCGGTGTCTCTGGCTCTTTTTCTTCTGCCATTAAGACAAAAGAACAACAAACCACGATGAATAAGCTTGCAAATTTGATCATGCTTGCTCCTGGCTTCCTTATATCGTCCATCGACGATGGTCAATGATAGAACATGTCTTGTTCACTGTTCTGTATGAGAGATAACTACGTAGATGCGCATCAGTCTGTTAGCTTTTATTCTCCTACTGACTTGCTGTGGGACACCAAGCCGTGTGGCTATCCCAGAAGGGGCAACTGAACATAAAGAAATGTGGAAGTCAGGCAGCCTTAAATCACGGCATTACACCACTCAAGATGAGTCAGGTGAAATAAATAAAAATGGGCGCTATGAGGCTTGGCACGAGAGCGGCGCACGACACATCCGAGGGCAATATCAAAACAATTTAAAACACGGAACCTGGTATTATTATTTAGATAGCGGTAAAAAAGAAAAAACCGTTTATTTTGATAAGGGCGAACCAAAACGGACTATTTTACCAAGTCCCAACACTGGACATTATCCACATCATTTCCGTCACCACCACCTCCACCATCCACACTGGTGAAGGTCATGGCTCGAGAAAAAACATTTAACCGTCGTGATTTAAATTAGCATTAAGCAATGCAACCAAAGCGAGTACGCTATTAAAATTAAAAGTAAATCCATTTACAGTCACCTGGATATCATTGAGACTATTAATAACCCAATTAACGGTATGTACTTTACTACTACCATTCTTAGTCCATACGACGTCACGAGTTCCACTAAACGTGTCCAAGGAAACATTGACCGCAGCACCACCTGTTCGACTTATTGTTCGAGCCCATGTAAAATCATGGTCTACATTACCTGAATAAGACCCACCTTTTCCACTCACGGTAACGCTTCTATTTGTTGCGGTACTGGTCGTGGTTGTTGTATAGGACCAATTATCTGAGTCGGTATGCGTCCAAGTAATACTGACACTGTAATTAAATGTTGTTCCGTCCGGCCACGTTGCCTTTGCCCCAGAATTAGGATCAGTAACAGTGACAGAGTCGGCTGTAGTAACGGTTATCGTGTCAAAACTAATTGAACCGTTTGATTGAGTACCTGTAGGACCTGTTGTTGTCGCATTTATATTCAAGGTGCCACTAGCATTTGGATATTCAGCTCCATCCAAATCAACAGCAACATTGAAAGAAGCCGCATTGATAAAGTCAATATTTACACCATTGAAAACAAATGAATTCGTACCGTTATAGCCTGAACCATAATTACCCATTAATCCAAGGCTGGGCAATGAAATAACAGAACGCTTCGCTACCACCGTTGCGACGGTTTCCCCCTCATTTGCGATTTCATTTTGAACAGCCGATTCAGTTAACGACGTAATGCTCTGAGCAACGCTTCCAACCTGGGCATTGGTCAATGCATTTGAATCATTGCTGGCATCATCGTCACCACAGGAACACAGAAGCAGTATACTAGAAAGTAAAAGGATGTGATGTAATCGCATACAAGGACTCCAAGAAGGCTAATTGTGGATTTCTACACCGCTCATCAATGTAGTTTGATTATACACCACTTACACTGACCCACGTTATGAGTTACATCCGTTCATATGACTACGGAATCTTAGATTCAGACATTCACTCAAGTATAATGAGTCACGATAGATAGACTTTCCAATATGAACTATTGCAATTTACATTATTTGTCGATGGTTCCCCGCCCAAAGGGCCCATAGCTCAGTTGGTTAGAGCATCCGACTCATAATCGGCAGGTCCAAGGTTCAAGTCCTTGTGGGCCCACCAAATTTCCCTGTGCCATTAATTTGCACAGGGTTTTTTGATTTACCTTTCAACGAACCTTGGACCCTTTCGGGTCCTCTGCCTACGCAGAGCTACGGCAGGCTCCGCAGGCCAAAGAGGACTCAAGTCCTCTTTTAAATGCCTCTGGCATTTGCCTGCTCGCGGTTCAAGTCCAAGTGGTGAATTCCGTAAATGCGTAGCATTTAGAAAGCCATAGGCATGGCTTTCGGCCGAAGAATAGGGCACTTTATGTGCCCGTGGAACCACTTTCATGCGAGGCGCTGCCTCGCGCTCCCCGACCTTGGTCGGCACTAAACTCTGCTATGCAGAGTTTTTTTGTGTAGTACACAATAACATGCCTCGGTCAGTCGTGAACATTCATTCGATAACTTTTAAAATGGACTGTAAGGAATTTTTACAGTCATTATTTTGTCATGATTTTAGAGACACTTAGTGTAACTCATTGGGTGGTCTAGGTGATTACTAATAAGGGACTTGTGATTGATGCTTGGTTGTTCGCAATTACGCGGTAACCATAGAGCATCTCAAGTGTCTATAAGTATAGTTACTAACGTTAATGGAGCCTCACATGCTATTTAACTCCAAACTTGTCTCATTAAGCCTTGGCTTAGGGCTTTGCCTCAACACTTCTCTGTGGAGCGCTGAAGAAGATGTCAAAGAGAATGAAGATGAAATGCAGCCACCTTATGCTGAGATCGTCATTCCAGATATCACACGCACCAAGCAACGTTTTGATGAAAGTGTTTATGCTAAGTTGTGGAATGATCCTGCTGCAGACCGGCTACGCCTCTTATTCAATACACAAATTCAAAAACAATTTGAACGCGTTAAGGCTCGCGATGGTTTAGACATCCCCCTCGTTTTAAAAAATCTAGATTACGCTGGAGCGCGATTAATTAATATCGACAGCAATTCTCCAGACATGAGCGAATATCATGCTTATGTGGTTTTCAAAGAGGAAGGCGCTGAACAGTTAATGCAGCTACCGGCATTGGACGACGCGCCATTCTTGGAAGTTGATGGAGCCGATGAGGCCTTCATTTCAGAAAACGGCGTTGCCACACTTACGCGCTTTGGCAATACACTTGTGTTTGCAGACCCTGACAACATTAGTGTACCAGCAAAAATTAACGGCATTGAAAGTGATGTTGAAATCAATTTTTCGTCAAAACAGTTTTTCGGCGCCATGCTTGACATGATGTATAGCCGTGCACCGCAAGAACCAAAAATTAAAAAAGAAGATCTCAAAAAGCTAATATCGCAGTATGATCAATACACTCACACCATTACTTTAAAATCAGGTGGTATTTACGAAAATATATTATTTATCGGTCCTGAAAAAGCTGGAGTCCAAACAATTGATAAAAGCACCATAGAACGCATGCCTAATAATGCACTGCTAGCAGCTGCCATAGGCATTAATGGTAAAGATTTATGGCATGAACACCTGCGTAAACTCATCGATATAGCAGCACAAGACAATCCCAATCAGACCGGTGATGACATAGTTACCGAATTAAATAACATGCTTAATTTATTTGGTGCCACTGCGAGTATTGATCAGATATTCGAGGGCTTCAATGGTACGTGCTTTATGACCATTACCCCTTCAGCGCCATTTCCGGCCGTTACTATTGGCATTCCGCGCAGCCAAAATCTTGACGATTTTATTGGCGCGATGCTTCTTTCTCAGTTCAACATTGTTAAACCGCCTGAAGGCAAGATCGAGATGATCACCCTTGGTCCAGGTGCCCCTCCATTACAACTAGGGCTTGGTAAGGACTATTGGGTCGTAAGCACCGATCCTGTATTAACCCAAAATTGGTTAGCAGGTAAAACAGGTGGCTGGCATGAATCAGATAGTGGTAAAGCCGCTATGGAAAAAGCCGGTGACAATGCCTTTGTTGTTGGTGCCTTGGATACCAAACGCGTAGTCGTCATTGCCCAAAGCTTACTCGGCCTTGCTGCCATGGGTGCGCGCGGTGATGATCAAAAGAACATCCAATCAATCCTCATGATGTTACAAAAACTACAAACACTCGCTGAACCCGGTTACATGGTCGGCAGACAAGACAACAAAGATTTCGAATATGAAATTTATAGCCTCGTTGGATCAGGGCCCCTCCTTCTTGCTCCTGGAGCAACATTTGCAGGCGTACGCCGTCAAGAGCGAAGAGCACGCCGCATGGCCGAACGTGAACAACAAATGATAGAAGAACGCAAAAAAGAGCTAGAACGCAAACCAGATACCGTTGATGATTTATAACGATAAGAATTTACGAATTTTAAACGGCTCGGTTAACCCGGGCCGTTTTTATTTGAAGCCTTTACACTTTGTAATTAAACCCAGCATGCCGGCATGGTTTCAAAAGGCATGCGTCGTTATCGTCAGCGTGGTAATGCCCACGCTCGCTTGGTTGAAGACCAAGACAGCTGTTTATTAAATTACACTGAACTGTTTGGCCGTGATGCGCCAACCCGTTTAGAAGTTGGATTTGGCCACGGAACATTTTTAAGTCAAATGGCCGCAGCTCATCCGGATGAAAATTTTATTGGAATCGAATTACAAGAATTACGGGTCAATAAAACTGCACACAAAAGCGATAAATTGGAAGCACACAATGTACGGCTTTATCGTGGCGAAGCTCATCGATTTGTACGACAACGCTTACCACAAGCGTCGCTAAAGCGTGCATACGTTTTATTTTCTGATCCCTGGCCGAAAGCTAAACACAGACGCCGACGTTTAATGAATCGCTCATTTTTGTTAGACCTGATCTACGCCATGGAAACCGATGGTGAAATAATAATCGCAACGGATACATTGAATTATTGTTTTCAGGCACTTTCAAATTTTAGCACATTGCCCAATTTATGTAAAAACATCTATGCCCCTCAGGGATATCAAATAAATATACCAACGCGTTTCCCAACCGTATTCGAAGTGCACAAAAAAAAGGAAGGCTGGGATATTGGCTATCTCAAAATGCGTCGAACCGATGCTCAATTGCCACCACGCCTTCCCTGGAACCCTGTCGGTCAAAAGCGAGACGCTTCGTAATAGACCATAAGCTTTAAGCACTTAGCAGCACATTACCTTGCGATCTTAATGCATCCTTTACAATCGTTTCATATGAATCACGGCAAGGCACGTCAGGTAATACCCCATATCCTCAACGGTTCAGGATTTGATTTACGCTGCCTCGCTTTAGTAGACGCAGCGCAACTGGTAGAAATCCCGGATATCCAGGAAGAAACTATCGAAAAGGCAATGCAGGCCGCTGCTGACTTGAACCCAGATGAAGCACCACAACCGCCAAAAGAACTATCTATCGATG
The DNA here is from genome assembly GCA_028280785.1 of Planctomycetota bacterium. Taxonomy (GTDB): domain Bacteria; phylum Planctomycetota; class UBA11346; order UBA11346; family UBA11346; genus JANQLF01. The sequence goes on along the minus strand of JANQLF010000253.1, from coordinate 28,727 downwards.
CTATAGCTGATTCACAAACGGCATTGGCCGATTGGTTATTACCACTCATCATTGACAATCCTCAGCAAACTGGGCGACAAATTGGCACCTTCTCAGCCCTGGCAGAACTATGGCCTCATGCCAGTAACGAAGAGCGACCTGAACTTGCCAAGCGTTGGTATGCAAGTCTTTGCCAGCGTCGTGCCCCTGACGAAAGCTTCCTCCCTGCTGACACGCTATGCACCTGGCAAGGTGCCCAGCCAACAGTTAGTCATGAAAGCAATCCCAAGGCCACCGTCATTCAAGGCATGCTTGAAGAAGAGGATGCGCAAAGCGCTTACTACGCACTCGCAAGCTACCTTGGCACCAACATGGACTTACCAACGCTGACTAAAATCATCAGCGCCCTCACTGTACATGTATTACTGTATAAATTCGATAATAAAGCTTATGTACTTCAAGGTCTGGCTGGAATATTAGCCCTACATCGCATGTGCGATTATGCCCGCCCAGATCTTCTCGCGACACTCTTGAGCCAAGTTGTTCATCAAATCTGGTGGTGCCGCAACTCAGGACGCATCGCCCGACTTGAAGAGGGCTCAAGCGATTCAATGAGCCTCCAAGAAGCAGTTCAGGCTGGGGATATGACCGCCGCTCGCCGCGCAGCTCGCATAGAAGCCATGGATCCTCAAGGGTTTTGGACGGAGATTAACGACCTGCTTGGCCAAACTATCAAATACAGCCATTCATCATGGACACGCGGACTCACTGCCGTGCGCGTCCTTCATCAACGTGCAGGTGGACATGGTTGTATCGGTCCAGACGACGCAGCCGCAATTGGTGCCACATTCGCAGCAATCCAACATTTAGAAAAGCATGGCACCGCGCGATTCCAACGCGTATCCTAAATTAGCATTTCCGCACTTGTCTCTGTGCTAAAAAGCTGCAAACATAAGTTATGGCAAGTATTGGTGAACGCTTACGTTTATTAGCTGATGAAACGCGGATGCGTATTCTGCATTTATTAGACCAGGAACCCCTGACTGTCGCAGAATTACAAGAATTGCTCAAACTCGGACAAAGTTCAGTAAGCGGGCATTTATCGAAAATGAAAAATGCGCAAATTATTCACGCAATAAGCGAAGGCGCCAGTCATCGCTACCGTATACGTGATGATATGCCTGCTGAATTACAAGAGTGCTGGGAATCAATAAAAACACTAGCCGAAAACGATCCTGATATTATCAAGGACCGTAATTTATTAGAGAAATTTCGCCAATCACGTGGTGCCAATTGGGTTGACAGTGTTGCCGGTTCACTGCATCACCATTATACACCCGGTCGTAATTGGCACTCCCTTTGTCAAAGCATCGCCCCCTTTGCCCAACTTGGTATTTGTGCCGACATTGGCTCTGGCGATGGATCACTACTTGAGCTATTAGCACCTGCTAGTGAGAAATTATATTGCATCGAACCAGCTGCGCCGATGCATCAAGCCGCAGAAGATAAAATCAAAAAACTAAAATTAGGGCATGCTGAAAGTATTCACGCAAGCGCAGAAGCGATCCCACTCGATAAACATTCCTGCGACAGTGCCCTCTTGCTCCAATGCCTACAATACATTGAGAATCCTGAATTAGCGATTAACGAGGCTCATCGCATCTTAAAACCCGGAGGTCGTATTTTGATCGCGACCTTAGTCGCTCATAAATATCAAGAAGCAGAACGTTACGGACATTGTCATTACGGTTTCAAGGAAAAACAAATTCAGAAGTGGCTCAGTAGCTGGAACAACTGTCAGATTCAAAGTCTGAGCCCCGAAGATCGGCCCCCACGTTTTCAGACACTCATAGCCACCGCGACCAAATAGAATTCTGCTTGTCAAATTATATCGTTATATAATGATATAACGATATAAGGAAGTGATGGCTAACGCAGAACACGGTGAAATTGGGCATGTATGCGGACCAACTTGTCGCCACCAACAGGTGCGCGGAACAGGCTGGGGAAACTCCGTCCACGATCATCTCGGCTATAAGCGCGATGAACGGGCTGAAAAATTCGCTTATCTTGGCGCTCTCCGTGACCGCGTATTGGTGTTTGATGGCGGTACCGGTACCGAATTATTCAAATATCAGTTAACTGTTGATGATTATGGTGGTACTGAAACAGAAGGCTGTCCGGAATGGTTGCTCAATACCCGCCCTGACATTATGCCAGCCATTCACGAGCGCTATTTTAATTCAGGTGCTGATATTGTTGAAACCAATTCGTTTGGTGCCCTACCACATGTCTTAAGTGAATTTGGTTTACAGGATAAAGCCTACGAATTAGCTACTAAGGCAGCCTCTGTTGCTCGCGAAGTGGCCAATGATTTATCCACAATAGATAAACCGCGATTTGTCGCAGGGTCCATTGGTCCCGGCACTAAATTAATTTCACTCGGACATATCGATTGGGATACACTGTATAATAGTTATGTCGTTGGTGCAGCAGGCCTAATTAAAGGCGGCGCCGATGTTTTATTAATAGAAACCTGCCAAGATATTTTACAAATTAAATGCGCGGTGATGGCCGCACGACAAGCCATGCACCAAGAACAACGAGAAGTACCCGTTCAGGTTCAAGTAACTATCGAATCGTTTGGCACCATGCTCGCCGGCACCGATATTGCGAGTGCACTGGTTGCACTAGAAAGTATGCCGATCGATATTATCGGCATGAACTGTGCGACCGGTCCTGATTTAATGGATTCGCATCTGCGTTATTTAGGTGAACATGCTACTCGTTGGATTTCATGTCTGCCTAATGCCGGATTACCTCGCAATGAAGGTGGCCGTGAGGTTTACGACCTTACCCCCGCTGAATTAGCCCAATGGCATAAAAAATTTGTTAATGATTACGGTTTAAACCTGGCTGGCGGCTGTTGTGGAACAGGACCGGAACACATTAAGGCCGTTTCTGATGCAATCAGTGGCCTAGAAGCTGGACATAAACGAGGCGAAAAGTTTGGTAGCCCTTCTTTATCTGGATTACTAGGGCACTGTACACTTGAACAAGACACCGGTATTTTATTAGTCGGTGAACGAACCAATGCCACCGGATCGAAAAAATTCCGTGAAATGTTATTTGAATTAGACTGGGACGGCATGGTCGACCTTGCACAAGAACAAGTTGCCGAAGGTGCTCACGTTCTTGACGTTTCGGTTGCCTGGACTGGGCGTGATGAAAAAACCGAAATGCGCGAAGCCATTAAGCGATTCTCTCAAGCAGTTTCCATTCCGTTGATGATCGACACCACTCAGGTCGATGTCCTTGAGGAAGCGTTGAAATACGCACCTGGTCGCGTGATCATTAACTCAGTTAATTTTGAAGACGGTGAAGAAAAATTTGATCGTGTCTGTGAATTAGCCAAACAACATGGCGCTGCCCTCGTTGCTCTGACCATTGATGAAGACAAAGAAGCGGGCATGGCAAAAACGCCTGAACGCAAATTGGAAATAGCAACGCGTATCTACGATCGCATAACCAAAAAACATGGCATCCCAGGGTCATCGATTTTATTCGATCTCCTCACCTTCCCAATTACCCAAGGTGATGAAGACACGCGTAAACTTGGTGAATGGACCCTTGATGGCATTGATTTAGTGAAACAACGCTTTCCAGATGTTGGTTTCATCCTTGGTTTATCCAACATCAGTTTTGGTGTTAAAATGGCTGCGCGCAAAGTACTTAACAGTGTTTATTTAGATGAATCAATCCAACGCGGTATGACATCGGCAATTCTCAATGCTGGTAAAATTGTACCAGTTAATTTGATTGACGATGATGACCTCAAAGTAGCGCGTGATCTGATTTACGATCGCCGTGTCTTTGATGAAAGCGGTGAATGCACCTACGATCCGTTGTTTGAGTTTGTAGACCGTTTTTCCAATCGCAGCGCTAAAGATGACAACACCGCCGATGCCGAAATGGATTTAGAAATCGAAGAGCGGCTCCAACAACGCATCATTAAAGGCAAAAAAGTTGGTGTCGAAGCCCATCTCCAAGAAGCAATGGATAAAGGCTATGCGCCTGTTGAAGTGATTAATAAGATTCTACTCGAAGGCATGAAGGTAGTCGGCGAGTTGTTTGGGGCTGGCAAAATGCAACTCCCCTTCGTTTTGCAGTCCGCAGAATGCATGAAAACCTGCGTTCGCTTCCTTGAACCATTTATGGATAAAGTCGAAGGCACCGAAAAAGGCTGCATGGTACTTGCCACCGTTAAAGGCGATGTGCACGATATCGGTAAAAACCTCGTTGATATAATTTTATCAAACAACGGTTACCGCGTTGAAAACATTGGAATCAAGAAAACAGTCGAAGAGATCCTTTCATCAGCCGACGAACATAAACCGCAGGCTATCGGCATGTCTGGTTTATTGGTGAAAAGCACCGTCGTCATGCAAGAAAACTTGGATTACATGGCCGCCCGTGATTGGGATGTTCCTGTAATTCTTGGCGGTGCAGCGTTAAATCGTGCTTATGTTGAAAATGATCTGCGTTCAACTTATCAAGCAGGAAAACGTAGTCATGAAGATGCACCGGTTTATTATGCCGCTGATGCCTTTGATGGCTTGCAGCTGATGGATGAGATTTGCAAGCAAATACCTGAAGAAGATTTTAAGCTTACTAACAAAAAGGCCCGCGTTAAAAAAGTAAAAACCGCATACGAAATTCTTCAGGAAAAACTCGAAGCTGGTAAAGCGTACGTTCCATCGGAAACACCGGCGGCGCCATCAATTCCAAATCCTGAATTTTGGGGCAAACGTATCGTCGCAGGCAGTGAACTCGACTTAGCCACTATTTTTCAATATATTAACAAGAACGCGCTCTACCGCGGTCAATGGGGATTCCGCCAAGGTCAAACCCTAAGCAAAGAAGAATATGATAAGTTAGTAGTTGAAGAAGCCGATCCTGTCTTTGCAAAGTGGACCGAAAAAGCCATTAAAGAAAAGATGCTTGAGCCAAAGGTCGTTTATGGCTTCTATCCGGCAGCCGCTGATAAAAACGATTTAATCATCTTCAACCCTAAAACTGGCGACGAACACTGTCGCATTAATTTGCCGCGACAGATGGATGAGAAATCAAAACATTTGTGCATAAGCGATTTCTTTAGACCCCTCGGTGCAGATGCCATTGGTGATGAACAAACATTTATTCCTGAAGCAGCATGGAAGAATGGAGCACGTGACGTCATAGGCATGCACTGCGTCACCATGGGCGCCGTTGCCTCCAAACATTGTCAGGATTTATTTGGCGGCGATAACTACCAAGACTATCTGTATTTTTATGGTCTTTCCGTTGAAAGTGCCGAGGCACTGGCTGAATATTGGCATAAACGCATGCGTCAGCAACTCAATATCGCCCAAGATGATGCGCTCGAGTTAGAAAAATTATTTACCCAAGGTTACCAAGGCAGTCGTTATAGCTTTGGTTATCCAGCATGTCCAAACCTCGAAGATCAGCGCTATTTGCAGGATATTTTGCAATGGCAAGACATTGGCATTCAACTTTCAGAAGAATTCCAATTAGATCCCGAACAAAGTACCAGTGGCATCGTACTGCATCACCCGCAGGCAAAGTATTTCAATCTCTAAAATATCGATTGCGCCATTTTCACGACAAATCATACTTAAAATGTCGTGAGTGAAGCAGAATCCATTTACAAATTGCTCCAGGACAATGATCCTGATATCAACGCTGCCTTGGTAAAACAGCTACAAGCGGACCATGATCTACGCGACGCCGTTTGGGAATTAGCCGAGCAAGAAGATCAATGGCCACCTACACTACTTGATCTTTTACTCATGGAAGATTCAGCAGATTTAATTGGCCGATTCGCACAATGCCAAGACCTCGAAACCGGCATGTGTCTTTTACCGTTATTGGATAACCCTCGTCGAGATTGTATTAAAGAATGCAAAGAAGCACTCGACGGCCTAGCAGTTCATGCCAAGAATCTCGAATCTGCAATTGATGTTGCGCACCTGCTGACTTCTGAATTCGGATTTAGCGGTGATCGCATTGATTACCATGACCCACGCAACAGTTATTTACCGGACGTCTTGCAACGTCGCTGTGGTATTCCTATTGTCTTAACTGCTATGTGGATGCTCATCTGTCGCCGCATCGATATCAATGCCAATGCCATTGCTGTCCCGGGTCATGTTTATGGCAGCTACAATGATTTATATATTGATCTCTATGATGGCGCACGATTAATTAGTGAAAATGAATTACATCTGCATTTCCAGGGTTATCCTGAAGAAGCTATCATAGAATTCTTGTTACCAGCAACCGATCGTATTTTGCTCCAACGTATGGCACGCAATTTAGTCAATAGCTACCATCAACGTGGCGATTCACTACGCGCGGCAATAGCCTTACGCCTGTGCGCCAGCAAACCAAGCAGTAACGAGTTCACCCTCTAATTCACACCAAACAGGACATGCTCTCAAGCCCTATGCGCCACCAGCCTCGCGTTAAAGAAGCTTATATACGCATGTTAAAAATACCCATCGTTGGTGCTATAACGACATTCTGTTTATCTTATCCGATTTTTGGTGATTACGTTGTTTCCATTTGGGCATCATTCACCATCGCTGCGCTCTTTTACATCCCGTTGTTCGGACTCCTTTACTTCGAAACATTAAATTGGATAGAGATTCATGAAGATGGTCTCAAAATGTATATCGATAACGACGAATCATTTTTAAAATGGGACGAAATCGACAATGTGAGAATCAGTGGCGATTCACTTATTATAACTTCACTCATTGATGACCAAAAACGCTGTATCAGTTATCTAAGCACTGAAGCCAAGGATGAAATCTATAAAACCTATTTTGAAATAGTTGGATTCAGACCAAATCGAAGTGGTTTTTACAATAAGCAATCAGACTATCTCAATTGGAGTTGAAAAGCAATTATTCCTGAAATTGTACCAAAAATTCCGGTTCACTTAACATCTGTCTAAACTTTCTCGGTGAGTAACCAAAACGTTGCTTAAAACGCTTTGAAAAATGAAATGGACTTTCATAAAACACTGCTTCGGCTATTTCCTGCACGCTCCAGTTGGTACCAATGAGCATTTGTTTAGCTTGATTTAAGCGAACCGATTCACGATAGGCCATCGGCGTCTGGCCCGTCTCGGATTTAAACAAATGTGCAAATCGTGATGGCGATAAATCAACGGATTCTGCCAGCATATCGACATCTAAATATTGATCAAAATCCTGCGAAAGCTTTTCAATGGCTTTAATAATGCGCGCATCTAAGCGAGAGCCTTGTGCATCATGTAATTGTGTACTCAAAAGAATAACTGATTCCAAAGCATGCGTAGCTTTTAACTGCGCCAAAGGTCCACCAGTAATAAAAATGTCTACAGCAGCTCTAAATTCTTTTTTAATTGCTTCTTGCTGTTGTGTACCGGCAACATTTATACGACCAATTCCCGGCAATTCGCTCGGCCAATGTAGAAACTCCAGCCACTCATCGCGAGGTTCAGCAATAAGCCAATCTCCCCTCCAAGACACACCACCTGGTACAATTCGCGTCGCATAAGGTGTGTTTGGCTTTATGAATTTTAAGTCAAATGGTTGAGACATAATCTCCTGTCCTAATGACTCAAAAATACTATTCCCACTATGCGCTAGGCTAAATGTCCAATACGGAAATCCTGGCTCACGCTTAAAGCGAAAGTCCTTATCATGATCACTAATTCCTGCACCGATTATCATAGCTGTTTATTACATCTTATTTTCAATATATAAGTATATATATGGGTTTTTTTATAATTGTATAGCAGTTTTATACATGTATTCAGCAAACACATCCATGGAACTGGTATAAGCCGGCCTATAATAAGCGCTTATCTCAACCAACAGCCACAAAGGACCTACCATGGCTAGCACACTTGCACCGGACTCAAGTACTCAAAAAGCCGGTTATTTCACCCTTGAGCAAAAGGAGGCAATCAAGGAACACCTCTTCGGCAAAGGATATGCTATTGTTAAACAGGTATTAGATCAAGATACCGTTGAACAGTTAAAAACAGCCACCCTTCGCATTGCCAACGACTCTCCATTTAATGAAACCTGGGGCTCACGCACCTGCATGAATTTTGTCGAAGAAGCACCAGAAGCTTTATTACTTATGGAAAACAAGCCATATATGGAGCTCATCGAACATTTACACGGTACGGATGAATTATGTTTCAGTCGCTCAGCCTGCATCGCTCGTAAACCAGGAAATGGTGTTGTTCGCTGGCACACCGATGAAGCCAAGCAAGGACCAGATGCCCCACCTCGCAACGCTAACGAAGTCCTCAATCAGCCAGTAAAAGGGCTTAATAAATTCTCAAATTGGTTTTACTTAACCGGATCACGGCCTAGCCATGGCGGTATTTATGTTATTGAAAATTCACATAAACCTAATTGGAAACCACCAAAAGGATTTAAAGCAACTGTTTGTGAGCGTAGCTTAAATGTCGAAGATGGCCCTGATGATGAATGGTATGATAAATTTGATGTGCCCGGCATGGTTCAATGTCTTGCTGAACCTGGCGACCTCATCCTCTTTGCCGCAAATACTTATCATGCAGCAAACATGAACCAAGAAGATGAAATTCGCCTATCCTGCGCAGTAGGTTTCAAGCCTAAATGGGCACGGATAAATGCACCTTGGGATTGGCCGGAATCAGCACATGCATTTAAAGCGCGATTACCGCAGAAATTTCACCGTTACTTAGATGGGTATACGAGTATCGTTCATGATTGGACGAATGAGGAATCATAAGCGTTTACTCGGTGGAGACTTTAACGCATACATACACATCGCGGATATGAGTAAAAGAATTACCGATGCAATATAAATAGTTTCGTGAGGAATGAGCTGGGACTGCCCATCAGCGGTCCCAGCTTGATTTCCTATAATCACTAAAGCAGATCCCAAAATGGCACGAATACCTACGTTGCTCATATGTATACCCATATACACAGCGCTGTCTTCCTTACCGGCGTAATACATCGGTCCGTTAAGCCAACTCTGATTTACACCTGCCATGGCAATACCAAATAAAACATAGGAAACATAGACTAAACCAATATTTTCAAAGACTAATGCACAGTACATACACGCAGGATGCAAGGCCAAAAGACAGAAGAAAATTGCGCAAGACGTAGTTGGACCGAGCCTATCAAATACGCGTCCAGTGGATGGTGACAATAAAGCAATACACATCGCCCCACAAATCATAACCCCTATCGAGTATTCTTGATAGGTCATATTTAATTCTTTAGTAATGACCAATATATTCGTTGGCATGCAGATCATAAAAGCTACACCATAAATAAAGAAGCATAATTGAAATTTTAAAAACGTTGGGTTTGATTTGAGAATACACTTTAAATCATGGAGTGATCGACTTAATCGCCGTGTTCCAAGCGCTGCCTTTCTACGAAATCGAATGTGAGCTGCCAAATAATAAGCTATAAATCCGGCTACGCCTGCGCACGGAAATAACCATTTATAGGATTCAGGATCACGCTGAAGACTCGAACCAATAAACAGTGTGACCAACACAAATGTAAGCAAAGACCACAGCGTTACATTACCAGTAACCCGCCCACGGTGTTCGGGCCTATAGTTGCTTTGACCAAGCGCATTAATGGCTGGTATATAAATGATCGAACCAAGAAATGTAATACATACAATGATAGTAAACCATAACGAATCGCTAATAAAGGCACAGGCAAGCAAAGAAAGCCGCGTTAGCAAACCAGCCGCAATTAAAAATGGCTTCTTTGAACGACCAGCCATCATTGCACTTAAAATATAGGCAAATAAAAAAACGATTTGCGAGCCATTGGTTAAAATAACCACCTCTGCTTCACTGGCATTGAGCGTTTTTATCGCAATTACTGCGGCAAAACCCAATACCGCTACACAAAATTGGTTAAACAACTCAACCAATATCATTCTATTTTGTGTATATTTGGTCAGCACCGAGAGCGTATCGGGCTGTTTCATCACCGCAGCTTGTTCCACACTGCCTGTATAATCGTGTTTCGACGATTGACAATAAATTGTTAGCTAACTGTTGACCCTATACTCGTGCCGCGCGTTTACGGTCGACTTCTTTTAGTAAGGCCTTGCGAAGACGAATTTTTTCAGGAGTAACTTCAACCAACTCATCAGCACCAATGTACTCTAAGGCTTCTTCCAGGGTCATTTGACGCGGTGGCGTTAATTTTATCGCCTCATCAGCACCGGACGAACGCACATTGGTTAATTTCTTAGCTTTATTCATGTTAACCATGATGTCGGCTTCTTTAGAATGCTCACCAACGATCATGCCCTCATACATGGGTTCACCAGCACCGATAAAGAACTCACCGCGATCTTGCAATTGAAATATTGCATAAGCAACGGATTCGCCTGCACTCATAGAAATTATTGAACCACTCTTACGTTGTTCAATGTCACCGCGATATTCTTCATAAGCATGAAAAATGGTGTTCAGGGTTCCCTCACCTTGAGTGGCCGTCAACAGCAACGTACGAAGACCAATAATACCGCGACTTGGTATAGTAAATTCCATATGCTGCAGATTACCACGCGCATCCATGACCTTAAGCTCACCGCGGCGCTCTAACATTAAATTCATTACTTTGCTGGATTTATCCTCGGGGCAGTCAATGACTGCCAATTCGATTGGCTCCAAACGCTTACCGTTTTCTTCATGATAAATGACACGTGGTGGACCAACTTGTAATTCAGCACCCTCACGACGCATGGTCTCAATTAATACCGATAAATGTAATAAACCACGGCCTGAAACTTCAAACACGTCTGGTCGCTCTGTTGGCTCATAAACCATCGCCACATTGCGCTCTACCTCACGCTTCAATCGCGCTTCGAGGTCACGGCTTTGTAAAGGCTTGCCCTCTTGACCACCTAATGGACTGGTCGTCACACCAAAAGTCATGCGAATGGTTGGCTCATCAATCGGAATTGGTGGCAATGCTTCAACATGTTCAACATCACAAATAGTATCAGAAATATCAATCTGCTCGATACCCGTCACTAAAACAATATCGCCTGCTTCGGCTTCTTTAATTTCTTCACGGCCTAAATTACTGTAGCGATGTAATTGCAAAATGCGCGCATTGCGCGAAACCGCATCCTTGCCCTTGGTTATCGCAACTTGCTGCCCTGCACGAATCACACCGGCGTTAATCCGCCCAATAGCAATTCGTCCGACAAAATCATTGTAATCGATGTTACTGACCTGTAACTGTAACGGCGCATCTTTGGTAACCGGAGGCCCAGGTAAGTGCTCTATAATTGCCGAAAATAATGGTTTTAAATCCATACCGTCGTCATTTGGATCAAGACGCATGTAACCATCGCGGCCACTGCCAAATAAAACCGGAAAATCCAACTGCCAATCTTCTGCGTCAAGCTCAACCATCAGATCGAAAACCATATCGACGACTTGCTCGGGCTGAGCACCATCTTTATCGATTTTGTTCACAACAACGATTGGCTTCAATTTGTTCTCAATGGCCTTGCTCAACACAAATCGTGTTTGTGGCATTGGCCCCTCAAAGGCATCAACCAGCAGGAGGACACCATCACACATACGCAGAACGCGTTCAACTTCTCCACCAAAATCAGCGTGACCAGGCGTGTCGATGACATTGACGCGAATGCCCTCTAAGGTGATGGCCAGATTCTTGGACGTGATTGTGATGCCACGCTCACGTTCCTGATCACCACTATCCATAACACATTCCTGGACCTGGGCATTGCCATGAAAGACCCCACCCTGAGCAAGCATCGCATCTACTAAGGTCGTCTTACCATGGTCAACGTGGGCTATGATAGCCAAATTACGGATATCGGTGCGTCGATCTGTCATAAGTTCCTTTGGGAGCGGCTTCTTATCGCGATATCAGAGTAAAGAAAGTCCAATTATGCCCGTCTCTATTACATGAGAACTGAACCTCATCAGTGATCGATCGTCAACCCTCCTATGCTCTACTTGCGATAGAATGCCCAAGACGCAAAACTATGGCCTATTAACGCCTGAAGGAATGAAAATGGATCATCTCAGCAAACTTATAGCTCTACTCCTCATATTGTGCCCCTGCTTACTACAGGCGGCAGAAGGAGAGACAGAAGACGCAAGCACCGAACAAATAAGCGAAGTCGTTGAGCCAAGCGTCGATTTTAGCGATCTGGCTCATTGTTCAGAAGAAGATGGTCAATGGTACTGGACTGATAAGAAGCAACGCATTCAACTCAGTGATCGCACTGGCTCGTACATCATTGCCAAAACAGACATTGGCATTGTAAAAATCAAAAAAGGCATCTTTGGTGAAAAAGATGCACAAAGCTATATAGGCACATTGTTAAATTTAGTTGCGATTGCTAAAGCGGCCAACATTTCAAGCGAAGAAAAAGCATTTATATTCGGTGACTCTACCATCACAGGACCACGCCTATCACGCAAAACGCATATTGTAGTTGCGGAAGGTGTTTTGGCCAAAACCGAAGAACACAACATTGACCACAAAGCACACCTACAAGCGATAAAAACCAGTGCCGCTACCTTAACTGACAATCTTAATAATTACAAAAAAATTGATCGCCTCGGCAAAGAATCTATTAAAAATATTCTCAAACGATTGGATTGGCTCGACAGCAAAGAGAAGAAACATGATGGCGTCCCTCCAAGCTTCGCCCGTCGCGTCGTACGTCATGGCTGGCTACAGGATGTATTAGGCGCCGATGAACAAACCAAAGCTTTGGAACAGGCCGTAAATGAGGCCGCATCTTTCAAATTATTACGACTCTATACTGATGGAAGCTCAACCCTCAAATACCTCTCTAACGCATTTAATGAAACGGTATGGGTGCTTCAAACTGCAAATAAAACTGTTTACACATGTGCGGCACCCAAACCAGACTACCACTATGATGGCAAGGTTTTTAAAGACAAAGTTCAATTGGTCGTCGAGCTACCTGGAACAATCAATCCGCTTGATCCCAATGCCGATTTAAGCAACAGCAACCGACTCGTCTTACAAGATAAGAAGTCAAAAAACATTTTAGCTAGCTGGGAAAATAACACATTTACAGCCGATAAAACATTGTGGCGCAGTTACCTCGATACACGCGGCCGCAACCGCATTAGTAACTTTGTGCCGCCACACATCACTCAAGTTACGATTTTTGGTGATATTGTAAAAATAGCGACGCCAACCGGTGTTCTCAACGCGCTCAAAGATCCGAGCGAGGCAACTAGCGAAGTCTTTTTAGAAAATGCTAAAGAAGTTTTAACGACGCCACCCTATCTCGATCTGATGGGACAATACATGATGACTTATGTTTATGATAGCCCTGACTCTTCTATCCCAAATCTCATTGGTAATGATGAAGTCAGCTCTGACATTCATCAAACCGCCCTGCAAACATTACAAACAAGTTGTGGCGGCCAATTTCGCGGTGACTGCGATGACCTCTCTGAGCTCTATCATAATATCTTAGAACGACAGGGAAAAATCCCTCACGTAGTTAGCCTGCCAGCACATGCGGCAGTCGCTTGGGCTGAACAAATTGGTGAAAAATGGCATACCTATGTTTTACAAACAGGACCCGCTCTCGAATTTGTCGATGCATCATTACAAAAAAGTTTAGAAAAAGCTTATAAACATTTTGATGAAAGTGACACCTTTGATCCCAATGGACTTGGTCTCTTACTGCGCTTTTCAGGTGAAAATACCAGATCAAGCTGGCGCTTAAGCTATCGTATTTTCAGCGAAGCTGATTACGCCAAAACGATGATTGATGTACAGCGCGACTGGCACTTCCAAACCTATCAACGCGCTATTCATAAAATGCTGAAAATGATCGAAGCTGGTGACGAAGATACCGCAAACTTCCGCGAACTCTCTGGCCTCTACAGCTTTACTGGTCAATACCAAAAAGCTGCTGAATACCATCAAATGGCAATCGAGCGCACACCAGAAGCAACCAGCCGTCTGTATATGGGCATGGAGTTGGTACAACACCTCTTTGAGGCTGAACAAAACGAAAAAGCAATTGCTGCAGCACAAGATATTTTCGACAATCAATTACCGTCATTAATAAACGAACTCAAAGGCTCCGACTTACCATTCGCCTTACAAATGGCTAGCACCCTCACTCACGATGGGGCCTACGACTTATCAGTAGATTTCCTTGATCATTATGCTGGCAAAGCCATCGAAACACATCTTGGACGCATCGTTAACTTTGTGAAAAGCCCACAATTTAGCCAACGTCATTGGAGTGGTGCAAATCAATTACGTCGCCTTGTGAAATGGTATATTAACACCTGTCTATCGGTGATGGAAAAACGCGGTTTCGAAGATCTTGAAGACAACAAAAAAGTTTTCCAAATATTGTCGCATATCGAGCAATGGATTCAACATATTGCGGCAATGGAAATCGAAGAGCCTGATGATGTCCTCGGCATCTATGCCATCATTGGAAATTATTACACCCTGAGCATGGACATAAATGAATTAATAACAAAAGTAAAATCTGTTGATATGCCTCAGAACACCAAATACGAACATAAACGCCGCCTGGCCGGCATTCCTCAATTTGCCCAAGACCTACCCTGGATAAAGATGTCCGTACCATTCTGGTGGATGCAAATTGCTGGGCAATTTGAGCATAATCACAGCGGTAAAGATGTGGATAAAGAACTTATTGCTGAATGTTACACTTTGGCTGAACAAGCTTATCAACACAGCCATGACTTAAATATTGCTGGAGCATTTACTCGAAAACAAATTCACTATGCACGCCTAGTTAATGCATTGATGAAGGAAGATGCAAAAACCATTGCAGAATTATTGCGCTACGTCAAAGAAAAAGATGACAAACGCCTGCGTGACGACACCGCTCAGTGGATTGGCGACTGTGCTAAAAGCCTTTCGCTCGAATGGTATAAAAAAGTCATCGATATCTGGGTTAAAGAATTGGATTATAAACCAAAATATTACTGGATTGCTTGGCGAGCCGCTCTGAACAAAGCGCCTAAACATGCTCTGATCGTTGCGGAAATCGCCGCTAAGCGCTTTAAGGATGACCCTGCCTTTGTTGAAGAATATCAATTCATGAAAGAATTGTTTGAATAATTCAACGTTGCAACGGCAACCAAGCTAATACATCTTGGATGTGCTCATCCCAGTAGGCCCAGTTGTGATCACCAGGTGATTCCTTGTAAACATAATCAATAGGTAGATCTTTGATTTTATCGCGTGTAATTTGATTATTCTGATAAAGAAAATCCTCTGTGCCACAAACTTGATATAATTTTGGCAATTCGTTTTTAGCTGCCAAATGTTTTTCTATTAAATGCACACAATCATGCTTACTATTGGCAACATTATCGATTGATCCAAAAATCAATTCATGTTCATCACTTTTATTATTCTGCACCCAATCAGCCATATCAGTTACACCTGATAAACTAGCAGCCGCCGCATAACGATCAGGTTTGTTCAAGCCCACCTTCCACGCTCCATAACCTCCCATTGACAATCCCGCAACGAAACGCCCGGAACGCTCAGTACTAATTGGGAAAAACTGCTCCATCAATGCTGGCAACTCTTCTGCAACATAGGTAAAGTAATTAAGACCCGAAACCATATCTGTATAAAAACTGCGATGCACGTTGGGCATCACCACTGCTAAACCGTATTCAGCTGCATAACGCTCAATCGATGTGCGGCGCAACCAAATGCTGTGATCGTCAGATAAGCCATGCAATAAATACAAACAGGGATGCACATCGCCTGAAGACTTCCCGGTCATGCCTATTTGACCGACCGTTTCCTGTGGAATTATAACGTTAGCGGTGACGCTCATGCCTAATGCTTCAGAGAAGAAATTAGACTCAAAGAAAGCCATAAGCCCCCCTTCATTATTATAAATTCATTAATGCATTAAGCAGGTAAGCCGGCGCTTAACCAATATGCACCGATAGCAATCGAAGCAGTTGCCGCAGCATACATACTAGAGCGTAAACGTTTACCATTGGCAACAAAGCCCATGAGATAACCAAAAATACTCATTGATAATACAGCGCCAATAAAGTAAGCCGATAAATACAAGATTGCTTCAAATGTTGGCAATGCGAGCGCAGGCAATCCTGCCAATAAATGTCCAGTGCCCGCCGCGCCATGTAAAGCACCTACATACAACGCCGCATGCGAATGTTTATGCTCCTCTTCGTGAGGTACATCTTCATCGTGTACATGAATATGCTTATGCTCTTCTTTTTCATCGTGCTGGTGTTCATGCACATGAATAACAATTTTACTAGCGCGACGCCAAGCCCACATACCAATGCCGATGAGCATAAATCCAACTAAGAATTCCATCCATGCAGAAACCATTTCCACATTAATGAAACCTTTCGCAGCAATAGCCAGTAAACCTATAAACATGGCACCAAGGCCATGTCCTAAACCCCATTTAAAACCAGTGCCCAATGCACGCTTTGGATTTTCAGCTGCAATTGGTGCAACCGCCGCAAGGTGATCGGGACCAGCAACAACATGAACTGTGCCCGCAAATAAACCGGTAAAAAATGCTAACATATGTGCTTTGTTCCTACAGCTTTAAATCGACTCGTAACAACACCGATGAGCTTTTCTTTGGGTATCATTCCCAGGCTACGGCTGTCGGTACTTTCTGAGGGATTATCACCACGCAAGTCGTAATAACCGCGCTCATCAATGTCCTCAACCCGTTTGACCATAAAGGACGGCTTATACGGATGATGGGCAACTACAATTTGGCCTGGCTCTGCGTGGTCTTGAGCTCTCACTAAGACCTCATCACCAGCAGCCAAGCATGGACTCATAGATTCCCCCTCTATCACGAATCGCTTGCGGCGACGCAGTATGAGTGAAAGGAATTCTATGAATCCTGATGCGCTAACGCTTTTACCCAGCTGTATACCAAGCAATGTCACGACCTTTAGTAGCCCAGAAGATTTTGTGAATTTCTTCAATTGCTGTCATTAATTCGGCTGCATGCTCGGCACTGACTTCAACTTTTACAGAAGAACATAATTTCGCGGCTTTCCAAAAGGTGTCATGTAGATTTGGATAGTCTTCTAAGTGTTGAGGCTTAAAATAATCAGTCCACAAAACTAATAATTCAGTTTTTGCTAAATGTGCCTGCTCTTCTTTGATCGCGACATAACGAGACAATGTATTATTATAAGAAGCAAATGCTTTTGCATCGCTTGGATCAGGAGGCGTTAAATCTAAAATCTTTTTGGTCATTGATACCGCTGCTTCAGCAGCAATACGCGCAGATGCTGGATCATAAATACCACAAGGGCCATCACAGTGTGCTTCAGCAACCTGCGCTGTCCCTAATGATTGTATCATTTTTTCAAACATGGTTTCCCTTTCGAAGATGACCAAAAGCTCTCACTTTCGGTCAGATGAGTTTTTATATTTAAGCAAAATTATTCTAATTACTAGATGACTCATATGAGAACCATGCCTGCTGCGGATAGGATCTGAGAATATCAAAACCCTTGTCATGAACCCTTAGCGCTGCTTCTAAATACAAGACAACTGTACCTGCAAGTGATTATCATATACCAACATTAATGCTAGAATACCAGAATATCTCATATATGATCAAAAAGATGGAAGCACTAGCATACAATCTCAAACGCATTCGTAAGTCACAAAACCTTACTCAGTCAGATCTTGCAGAGATGGCCGGCATACCGCGAGCCAGTTTAGCGAGCATGGAGAAGGTAAACAGCAATCCTGGCGTGGAGTCCGTCGTTGGCGTAGCCAAGGCTCTTGGCGTTACGCTTGATGAACTCCTCACACCTACTCCAGAAATGCGCTATTACAAAGTAACAGCCAAAGATGTCCAAGAGTATCGCAGCAAAGACGGCAATTTTCTATCCCGTCTCGTTTCGCCAATAGCCTCAAAGGGCACTCAAATCCAAGACATCACTATGCGTCCAAATTGCCACAGCATTGGCCGACCACACCCCATGGGCTCTTACGAGTATTTTTACGCTTATAAAGGCAATGCCCAAATTATTGTCGCAGGCGATTTAATTGATGTTGAAGCAGGATCATTGCTTCAATTTCCTGGGCACTTTAAGCACGTCTATATTAATCCGAGCCCCGATAATCCCATCTACGCTGTTTCTGTCGTTGTCTTCGATCCAGGCTGAACGTCACATTAAACAATTAACGTTTCAAATAATGGTCTCGTTACTTCGCGCGCCCATTTAACTTTCTCATCTAATTGTTGATCATTCGGATAACCACAACGACGCGCCAAGGCCAAACGTTCAGCTTGTTGCGTTGGGATACTGCTTATTGCGCGACCGGCAGATAAACGCATACGCGCCTCAATGCCACGCATAATGCGCAATGCTTCCTGCAATGCTTCTGCCTCTTCATCCTTCATACACCCCTGCTCGCTTAAATATTTCAAACAGGAACGTATATCCATACCAGCTGGCAAAGATCCCTGCAAACACCGTAACGACAAGTATTGAGCAATAAACTCAATATCGACATAACCACCAGGGCCTCGTTTTAAATGATCACGATCAGCGACACTTTCTTCCATACGTTTACGCATAGCAATGATGTCTTGAGCCGCGTTTTCAGGAAGCGCTGCTTCAGTTGCAGATTTAATAATGCATTCAACCGCGCGTTGGCTAATGCCTTCATCTCCACACAGGTGGGCCACGCGAGTCATTGCTAAGCGCTCCCACAGTTCACGTGGCTGCGACCAATATTGCTCTAAGGCATCAACAGTGATGACAAATTGACCTTGATCACCCCACGGACGCAAGCGTGGATCAACTTCATAAATATTTGCAAGTAATTTAATTAAATCATGGGCAACACGTGTCCAAAAAGCCTCTGTATCCCGATCCTTCTTCGTACACACGCCACCAGAACCACAGACAAAAATGACATCAATATCAGAAGCATAGGTCAATTCACCGGAGCCCAATTTCCCAAGTCCCAACACAGCACCAGGCACCCGCTGTCCATCTTTTTCTGGCCAGCCCCAATTCTCGGCCAAGCGGTTTGCGCAGAAATCGAAAGCAGTCGACATAATATCGCGGGCCAGATAGGATAAGGATTTACACACAGAAACATGATCGAAACCACGTAAATCATGAATGGCAATGCGAACCATTTCTCGTGCCTGCAAATACGACAAACTCGGAATTGGATCCGATAATCCTTTAATTAAATCGTCCGCTTCCTGACGAATATTTGGTAAATATAAATCATTGGGATCCATTTGCTCAAATAAATCGTCGACTAATCCAGGAAAACGAACCAGGTAATCAATGAGATAGTTGGCCCACCCTGCAAATGTCATCACCGTTAGCAATAATTCCGGATCCGACTGCAGGTTTTCATAAAAATAATGTCTACCACCGACCGTATCGACAATTTTATTAAAATTGGTTAACGTTTGATCAGGTTCGGGAGACGTTTGCAACAGTACCAATATCGATGGCAGCAATTCGATCAGTGCACTTTCAGTATGTGCCCTACTTAAAATAAAAAACCGTTCTTCTGCCAGACCACGGATGAGTGACAAAGCCCTGGATTTATTTTCAAATCCAATTGGATCGAGTAAACCATCAACTAATTCCTGACTAGGGTTTTCGTCCAACAATAGCGTAATTAATGCATCTTTTTCGGCAGTACCACGCAAATAATATTGGTCTGCAATCTCACGGACACGTGAACGCACTAAATCGAGATGCTTGAGAAAATCTACCCGCGCCGAATCCCCTTCGAAGCCACATCGATGAGCCAAGAATTGTAACGCCTGTTCATCAACCGGAATTTCATGGACCTGCCGAGATTCAAACATTTGCAATCGATGTTCTGCCATCCGTAACCACGAGTAATGCTCAATGAGCTCTGTTACTTCTGTCGATGGCAGAAGGCCATGCTCCATCAATGCATGCAAGGTTTGTATGGTCGTTTGATTACGCAGGTCAGGATAGCGACCCCCATAAATAAGCTGCAAATACTGAACCATAAATTCAATATCACGTATGCCGCCAACGCCTGCCTTGAGGTCTTCCTCTTGAGCTCGTTTCTCAATACGGCGGCGCATACTGCGAGCTTCGCCAATTTTATCGTTACGAATTCGTCGAGAATAAACCCATGGCTCTAATTCTTTCAACAACCTATAACCCAACTCCAAATCGCCGGCAATTGGACGCGCCTTGATCATTGCCTGGCGTTCCCAATGACGTCCAACGGTATAATAATAATTTAAGGTTTCGCTGTAAGATAATACTAATTCTCCACTGTCCCCTTCAGGGCGGAGACGCATGTCTACACGATATAATCGACCGGACCCATGACGCTCATCGAGTATGCGTATGAGTTCTGCCCCTACTTTTTTAAAATAACTGTGATGGTCGTAACTATCATCACCGCCAGTTGTTGAGCCTGACTTTCCATACATGAAAATGAGATCGATATCTGAACTATAATTGAGTTCACGCCCACCAAGTTTACCCATGCCAAATACAACAAATCGCGTCTGGGCCTCGCCATAACGCTCTTTATATTTTTCTTTAGCCAAATCTAAGGCACATTCAGCAACCACATCGGTCAAATCAGCAATCTCCGCGGTGATAGATTCCAATTCTAGGTAATCACCAATATCACCCAAGAGTAATCGTAACGTGTGGTATTGATGGAATTGTACGAGTTGCTCAATACGCGGATTATAATGGAACAACAACGACAGCTGAGAACGGCATGCTCGCAAGAGTTCAGTTCTACCCCATATCTGACGGAACTCCCGGTCTTGAATTATCTGCCAAAACAAACGCCGATCGCGAATAACGATATCAAAACCAAATCGACTGTTTTTTATCAAGCCAAACAGTAAATCTCGTGCAACCGGATCAGCTTGCATTGCCCGTAATTCAGTTGGAACACGTGCTACTTGCTGAAAATACGTACTCAAATCTCTCATGAAATTTGGAATACCAGGATTCCGCTCTAAAAAGGCATTTGCCGCTTCAACCAACGGTAGCGCATCAGGTCCGTACTGTTTGATTAAAACAGATTGCCATTTTTCAGCGTCAAACATGACCTACACTCTCGCCTAATTAGCCTATTGTCTAGAGCGCTCCAGGCACAGGATTCTGTTATATGTTCACTGGTATTATTGCCCAACTAGGTGAGATAAAAGCAATTACGCCTCAATCAGGTGGACTCAGGTTATCTATAGAAATAGGTACCCTTGCCCACGATTGCAATATAGGTGACAGCATAGCCGTAAACGGAGCCTGCCTTACGGTTGTGCAGCTCGAAAACACAAACGCGCTTTTTGATGTCTCCAACGAGACCATTGAAAAAACAAATGTGCACTCATGGGCAGTCGGTACCCAGGTAAATCTTGAATCCGCTCTGCGCCTTGGCGACAAACTTGGTGGCCACATGGTTTCAGGACATGTCGATGGCCTGGGCACACTTTTGTCTCGAGACCCAGATGGGGATTGTGAATTATTTACCTTTCAATTGCCCAATAATGATTGTATTCGCGTTGTTGAAAAAGGATCAATTGCCATCGATGGCATAAGTTTGACATGTTTCAACTGTAATGGCAATAAATTTCAAGTTGCTGTCATTCCTCACACGCTGAAAGTCACTAATTTAGGAAATATGTCCACCAATGACCGCGTTCACATGGAACAAGACATGATCGGTCGCTGGGTCGCCACTCTTCTACCAGAAACAGAAAACTAAACACGATTATCATGATCTGGAATATCTGCCGACGTGATTTGATCTATTTTTTCACCACCCCCTTAGCGTGGTTGGTATTGATGGCGTGGACGGCGGTCATCAATCTTGTCTTTTATTGGCTAGACTTTGCACCAGCATTCACAAGACCTAGTACATATCCTATTTTTTATTATTCAATTAATACAGGGGTTCATTTCTTAGTACTTTTAGCCCCCGCTTTAACCATGAACAGTTTTGCTCAAGAACGCAGCCAAGGAACCATTCAGTTGCTGCAAACCGTCCCGATTCGTGAATGGGAATTAATCATTGGTAAATTTCTGTCATGTTGGATCATGTTATTGACTCTCATACTAGCAACATTTATCCAAATCATCGTCTTATATTTTGTTAGCGAAATTCATGGACCATCGCTCCTTTCTGGTTACCTTGGCTACATTTCTCTTAGCGCTCTATTAGCATCAATTGGAATCTGGATCAGCTTATTAGTGGACAGTCCAATCGCTGCATATGTCTTAACACTCGGTGTAATCGCAATTTTGTTTCTAATAGGTTGGGCTTCAGATGGTGATGATGTATTAAGCGCTCTAGGAGATTTCTTTGGAATATCTTCTCGCATAAGGTCATTTTTAAGCGGGAATGTTACCCTTGGCAGTTTCCTTTATTTCATAGGCATGGCTTTCATTTTTTTAATATTAGCTCATGGTGCTCTACGAGCGAGACGCATTCATGGCTAATTCCAAATTAAAGCACATTGGGCTTATTGGTGGGCAGACGCTGTTCAGCATCGCATTTATACTACTCATCATAGCGGCTGCTGATAAATTTGATTTTAAAGTTGACTGGTCTCTGTCAGGGTCCTATTCACTTCATCCAGCCACTATCCGAATATGTAATGATGTAAAAAAGCCTACTCGTATCATTGGTGTATGGAATAATAATCCGGACCGCGGCTCTCAAGAAGCATATATTGTGCGTCATCGACAAAGTGTCGAAGAAAAACTCCAGCATATAGCCAGTAAAAATGAATTAATTAGCTATGAGTTTGTAGACTACCTTATTGACAAGCCTCGACTTAAAGAATTAGAGCCAGATATCGGTACTGCTGGCAACAGAAACATCTATATCATTGGGGATAACGAACAACTTATTAAAGTACCGTATGGTTCACACTTTGACCGCAAATTGGAAAACAATGTTGGCTCAGCCTTATTAGCACTACAGCGCAATAAAAAAATTAAGGTCTCTTTATTAAGTGGCCATGGTGAGTTAAGTCCAAATGCCGATTCGAATAACAGCATAGCCCACTTACTCAATGCATTTAACAGCAATGGCATCGAGGTTCAAATACTTGATCCAAGTACTTTAAGCAGGTTAGGGCGCATTCCTCAAGATAGTATTTTATTTATTGCAGGACCGCGTTCAGCACTTGGGACTGAAACCGTCAATCACATTGAAACATTTTTACAATCTGGTGGCAATGCTCTTATTTTAGCTGACATCAATTGCCCCAAAGATTTCAGCGCATTATTACGACGTCGTGGCGTGATGACTGGCAATGGCATCGTTTATCCAATAGAAAATTTGGATTTTTTAAACCCGGATGCCGCGACCAGATCGCCACGAGTTATATTAAGCTCTGAGCATGCAATTATCGGTAAGGAAAGCCGCTATGACCGACTATCGATCAAACCCTCGGAGTCATTCCCATACATCTCTAAAGAGCATCCCGTAACGGCACGCAGTTTCGAAGCCAGCAATACCCTGCTCTTTCCTTATAGCAGCCTAATGCTACCACTTATTCCAGACAAATTGGATAAACGCTTCAACGGCTTTAAACAACGAATCCAAGAACTAGGTACTAAGCCTTATTCAATCTATCCGATAGTAAATATTGCTGGTCCTCGCCAAATCTGGCATGAAGACATTAAAAATGCCAGAAAATATAAAGAATTTAATCAGGAGTTTTCGGCTACACTCGGTATAGCTATAACCTATAATCTTGGTGAAGATTCAGTAAGTGGGCAAAAAGAATCACGTATGATCGTTTTAGCGAGCCGCGCCATGGCCGCAGATGGCATCATCTCACAAAGTAAATACAGCAATGAACTTTTATTAATCGATGCCATTTCCTGGCTTGGCTTCAATGAAAATTCGAGCGAAATTCCTAGCTCAAGCTTTAGAGAATTACAAGTTGAGTGCAGTGAAGAAACACTGGGTATACTCTTCTATGTCCTAGTGATCTTCATACCCCTGGGTTGCTTAGGCTACGCTATTCTGATGTGGTGGGATCGCCGCTAGCTTGTTCTTTACCATGACTGACGGCGATTAACTCAAGCGCCACACCGCTGAGATATTCCTTAGCTAAAGCACTCAATTCTTCTTTGTTGATACTAGCGTAATCTGCTTCCATATTCGTTGCCCATTCAATTCGTTGAGGCTGACTTTGACAGCGAGCAACAACTGAACCCAACCAATAGCCATTGCCCCTGCGATAATTCGGTAAGCTTTTTAAGGTTGGCTCCATCACTCGTTTAAATAAATCATCATCAATACCATTATCAATTAAGTCCTTCACCACCTCATGTAAAATTGGCACCACCTCATCAACACGTTCTGGCGAAACACCTACATTAAGGAAGAAATACCCGTGACCTTCATAATCACCGCTGGAACGATTACCCGCATAAGGACTATAGGCATCACCTAGTTGTTCACGTATTTTTTTACGTAATTTATCGCTCATCACACCACCAAGTTGATTTAAACGGCGCACTAATTTAACATCACCTGCATCGTCGGTTGGCCACAGTACACGAATAATTGCTCGCTTAACTGTAGCATCGACCGTGAATGAGAATCTACCATCTGGTATATCGCCAATAGGTCGCAAAGCCCCTTCCATGTTTAAATCTGTTTTGATTTTTATTGCGTGACGCTTAGGTAAAGTTCCAAAATAATCTTTTACCAAATCAACTGCTACCTGCTCTTTTACATCTCCTACAATTGCTAATTCAATCGCACCAGTGTTTAAAATAGGCTGTGCCCACTCAATGACCTGAGACCACTTCACTGCTTTAGCTTCCAATGTAGTAGCCGAACGGTTTTGTGGCAAACCACCACCTACCAACATTGACCAACGTCGACCAAGCGTTGCATCTAAACTAGTAGGCTCTGCTGCGAGTCTCTCCAACCAAGAAGTTTGCAATCGTTTAAATTCTTCGCCACGCCAGCCGGGACTCGTTAACCATGCTCGAGCCATTTGTAGCATCAATTCCAATTCTTCTGGGGGACAAGAGCCTCCAATTACGATGTCATGTTGCCCAAGGCTAACATTCACACGCGCACGCTTTCCTGCTAACACTTGTCGTAATTCTTTTGCCGTGTGCTTTTCGAGACCACCACCCATAAATGCACTAAATGCCTCACGGACACCAACCTGTTGTGGCTGATTATCAAAACCAATACGCAAACGCATAAGCACTTCATTTTTCTTTTCATCACGCGCCAAGACAGATGCGCGGACATTATTATCAAATCCAAGAACACGGATATTATGATTAATGCGTTTATCTTCAGCTATTTTACCACCGCTTGGTCGATCGGCATAAGCCCAAGAAACCTCTTTTTCTTCAACTGGTGCCTGCAATTGCACAGATGCCGACGAAACAAAAGCGCGTTCCAATTGTGCAGCCGCATCCTTACCCAAATCCTCTCGTCCAAATATACCAAAAAATTGATGACCGTTGTTGAATGCGATATCAACCGCAGCCTGAATGTCTTGCAACTCAACGGACTCTAACAATTCTAAGTTTAATTTTTTATTTTGTTCGGGAGTTTGGAAAACGCTTGCGTATTTGACTGATGAGTAGAGCTGTCCTGCCAGGCTTCTATTTTGGCGCAGTGATTTACGTGCTACTGACTGCTCTAATCCTGCTTTTAAATTGGCAATCGCTATTTTCAGCTCTTGCTCACTTGGTCCAAACTCTCTAATACGCCGTAATTCTTGTTCCAATACAACAGTCGCAGCAAGTACCTGTCCGGGTTTTGGCTGCACACTAAAAGCAGCAATGTCCACGCCATAACGACTATAGATGCTTAAACCACCTGATAAAATCGAACCGTCTGGATTATCTTCTACATAATCCTTCAAACGACGACTCATAATGTCATTTACCAAGCGCTTATGAAGTGATAGCGTTCTACGATCCACACCATCCTTCAAATAGATATGTGGTTTTGTTACTGCATAATAAATAAATGTCGAATTATGTTCGCTTTCATGCTGGGCATAAAATTTTATTTTATCGTTTTTAGTAAACTTACCATAATCAGGGTGTTTTAATTCTACCTCCGCCTTTGGAATTTTACCAAATATATTTTTTATTTCTGTAATAACCGCATTAGATTCGATATTGCCCACTACCGTTAAAACCATGCGCTCTGGTCGATACCATTTTTTGTAGAACGCTCGTAGCTGCTCAGCTTTCATCTCCTCAATAGTCTTCTTGGTCCCTATCGGGAATCGCTCGCCCAAATTTAATCCAGGGAAAATATTAGCATAGATACTTTCCCAAATACGCATTTGCGGACCAGCGCGATCTCGCATTTCAGACAAGATAATACCACGCTCATCATCAACTTCTTTATCGTTGTTATGTAAGTAAGCGGCCCAATCAGCAAAGACCTGCAAGCCCATGATCAACGTTTCAGGCTTATTGTCTGGCATATCTAATTTATAAACAGTTTCATCAAAGCTGGTGTGGGCATTTGAATCGCGGCCAAATGCAACACCTATCTTTTGCAAGTCTTCAATAACCTGATTCGCTTCAGGAAAATGCTTACTACCATTGAATCCCATGTGCTCTAAATAATGAGCGAGACCGCGTTCAGCCTCCAATTCTTGCATGCTACCAACACGCACATACATGCGCAAACTCACCTTATCTTTTGGCTCTAGGTTAGGCATGACCGCATAGATCATTCCATTATCCAATTGTCCCCAGGTGACACTTTTATCGGTCTCCAATTCCGCATCCAAATGCGGTATCTGTAATGGTCGCTCTGCACCCTGAATCGATACAGATAACGTCAAAATAAATATCGCGAACGTAGTCCTAAACCATTGGCTCATAAGCACTCCCAGGGGCAAGACGTCATAGCGGCTTCCTTATTACGCGAAAGTCCGACTAGTCAGATAATTGACAAAAGTTTCTAGCCTGTGATTGACTCTCGCATGCATTCTCTAAAGTGCCACATCCGATCCGTCGACAAATTTGCATGGATCCAGTAGCCACCTCATTAAGGAAGATTCAGATGAAAACCCTCAAAGGTCCAGCCATCTTTTTAGCACAATTCATGGGCGACGAAGCCCCATTCAATGATATCGATAGTATTAGCAAATGGGTTGCTGGCTTAGGATTTAAGGGTGTACAAATTCCATCGTGGGATGCCCGCGCCATTGATTTGGCCAAATGCGCAGAGTCGAAAGACTACGCCGACGAATACAAAGGTAAGCTCAAAAATAATGGCATTGAAATCACCGAGCTCTCAACCCATTTACAGGGACAGTTAGTCGCTGTTCATCCTGCTTACGACACGATGTTCGACGCTTTTGCGCCTACTGAAGTTCAAGGCAATCCAAAAGCGCGCACTGAATGGGCCATCGATCAAATGATGCTAGCAGCCAAGGCCAGCCAAAATCTTGGCCTCACTGCCCATGCTTCTTTTTCTGGCGCTTTGCTTTGGCACACCATGTATCCATGGCCGCAACGTCCGGCTGGTTTAGTCGAGACCGGTTTCAAAGAATTAGCCAATCGCTGGTTGCCAATCCTCAATGCCTTTGATGAAGCTGGCGTTGATGTTTGTTATGAAATTCATCCAGGCGAAGATTTACACGACGGCATTACTTTCGAAATGTTCCATGAAGCAACCGGTAAACATCCACGTTGCAACATGCTCTACGATCCAAGCCACTACGTCTTACAGCAACTCGATTACCTAGACCACATCGATATTTATCACGAGTTCATCAAAATCTTCCATGTGAAAGATGCTGAATTCCGCCCGAATGGTCGCGTTGGCGTTTACGGTGGTTACCAAGGTTGGAATGATCGCGCTGGCCGTTTCCGCTCACTTGGTGATGGTCAAGTCGACTTCAAACAAATCTTTTCAAAATTAGCTAAATATGATTACGACGGCTGGGCAGTCCTTGAATGGGAATGCTGCCTCAAGCATCCAGAACAAGGTGCTGCTGAAGGCGCTCCATTTATTGCTGATCACATCATTCGCGTAACCGAAAAGGCGTTCGACGACTTTGCTGGTGCCGGTGCTGATGAAGAAAGCAATAAACGTATTTTAGGCATTAGCTAATTTTAGACTGCTCTACCAAAGGAATACTTTGTGACTGAACCAATGAAGATAGGCATTATTGGCTGTGGGAATATTTCGCGCGCATATTTTGGCGGCGGTAAAGAAGCCAAAAATTTAGAAGTAAAAGCATGTGCAGACATTTTTGAAGATGCAGCCAAGGCCAAAGCTGACGAATACGACGTTGAAGCAAAAAGCGTTGATGACCTCCTTGCTGATAAAGACATAGAATTAATTGTTAACCTCACCATTCCGCAAGCACACAAAGAAGTAGCGATTAAATCATTAGAGGCCGGAAAGCACACCTACAGCGAAAAGCCATTTGCTTTGAGTGTCGAAGATGGCGAAGCCATTCTGGCTGCTGGTGAACAAACTGGCCTACGTGTCGGTTGCGCTCCTGACACTTTTCTTGGTGCTGGCATACAAACCTCCATTAAATGTATCAATGATGGCATGATCGGCGAACCATTTGGTGGCAACGTC
>JANQLF010000224.1 GCA_028280785.1 Planctomycetota bacterium | reverse complement strand
ATGATGATCATGTGGTTGCGGATCAGATAGATATGTATTTTGATTACGGTCGTCGTGTGGCTGTGCTCGGTGACAATGGACAAGGCAAAACGACATTTTTGCGCACGATTGCTGGTACCTTGGATAAATTATCAGGAACTATGAAATGGGGTCATCATTGTCGTCTTGGTCTGTATGCCCAACATGTTTATCAAAGTATTGGTGCAGGGCATACAGTTGAGTCGTATCTGATTGCCCAGGCCACCTCAGATATCAAAACGCAGCAGGTTCTCGATACGGCAGGTTCATTCTTATTCAGTAATGAGGCGGTTAAAAAAGAAGTCAGTGTTTTAAGTGGTGGTGAGCGTGCGCGTTTGTGTTTAGCTGGATTGATGTTGAGTGATGTCAATGTTCTCATATTAGACGAACCGAGTAACCATCTCGATGTTGAGAGTGTGCAGGCACTGTCTGAGGCTTTGCAGCGCTATCACGGAACGATCATTTTTACCAGCCACGATAGCGATTTCGTTAAAGATATTGCTACTGATGTCATCGAAGTGAAGGATGGTGGGGTTACGCTGTTCCCTGCTGATTATGACGAGTACCTTTATCGCGTTCAACAATATGTAGATGATCAATTTGAAGATCAAACACCAGAGAA
The DNA here is from genome assembly GCA_028280785.1 of Planctomycetota bacterium. Lineage (GTDB taxonomy): Bacteria > Planctomycetota > UBA11346 > UBA11346 > UBA11346 > JANQLF01. Next base: position 1,431 of record JANQLF010000224.1, on the reverse strand, counting down.
AAAAGAAGCGCCTAAGAAATCATCTGGTGCTGACGCCTATCAGCGTGCCAAAAAATTAAAAGGTGTCGAACGACGCATTAAGAAAATTAATAACGAAAAAGAACAGCTTGAACAAGCAATGGCATCGTGTGAAAATCCTGAGCAGATGCAGGAGCTTGGAAAAAAACTCGAGGCCCTCAATGAGGACCTCGAGAAGCAAGAGGAACAGTGGCTGTTATTGTCTGATTAGGGTAAGTCAAAGATAAGCACTTCGTGCTCGCTTAATCCCTCTATGTTCAGGTTTGATTCATTGCTAATTGCTAGGCCATCGCCGGCACTTAATTCATTGTTGCCAATACGAATTTCACCTTTGACTACTTGGATCCATACACTGCGTTGGTCGTTGACAGGTACTGCGTAAGATTGACCAGCATCAAAAGCACCGGCATAAATCAGCGCATCTTGATGAATATGTAGCGAGCCATTCCGTGCATCGGGACTGGCAACAATGTGTAGCTGGTTGCGCTGTTCTTGGATTGGTATGCGTTGTTGTTCGTATCCAGGAATAATGCCGTTCTGTGCAGGCGTTAACCAGATTTGATAGAGATGTACCGAGTTCTCTTTCGAGTGGTTATATTCGCTGTGTAGAATTCCCGATCCCGCGCTCATGCGTTGCAATTCACCCGGTTCGATAATGCCAACATTTCCTTCACTATCTTTGTGCTCAAGTTGACCATCTATTACATAAGTAACGATTTCCATATCGCGGTGGGGGTGGGTGCCAAATCCACCCCCAGGCGCGATTACATCTTCATTCATGACACGTAAACTACTAAATTGAGTAAATTCAGGGTCGTAAAAATTGCCGAATGAAAACGTATGTTTGCCATCCAACCAATTTAATTGTGTTTGTCCGCGATCTTCTTTTTTACGTTTTAAAAACATTGTAAATTCCTTTTTTAATTAAATTATTCATTTTTTAATTTGTGTGATAATTTTTTATCGAGCGACCATGATCCACCGCCGCTCAACAATACGCTGCTTGATAAAGCAATGGCGAGTAAGGCGTATTCAATACCTTCACCACTTTGATTGCCCATCCAATTCATAAAAAAGCCATGTTGACCATGCACCATGAAAATAGTACCGAGCATGAGGCCGATAAAGCCAAGGGCTAGTGGGCGAACTGCCAATCCAGCGAGTAGCAGGAGTGGGCCAAAGAACTCAATGAGTATAACGGTCGCTGCGACAATGCCCGGCATGCCCATTTGTTCAGTGAAAAAACCGTAGGTGCCAGTCCAGCCATGACCACCAAACCAACCGAGCATTTTTTGTGCGCCATGTGGAAACATAACGATGGCGAGGCCAAGTCTGGCTGCGAGGGGTCCATAGCCTGCTTGGGTAGTGAGCGTGAGGTCGAGTGCCTTTTGAATCGGGGTGGCATCGATAGAG
>JANQLF010000174.1 GCA_028280785.1 Planctomycetota bacterium | reverse complement strand
TCTCTTGTTCTACGATGTCGATAAGACTCATAACTGCTCCAATGACCCGCTTTTGGCGGGCGCAGAACTATATTGTGGCCATATGCCTGTCAATCAGCTTTCTGAGGGCCAAAACTAGGGTGATTTCTATGCATAAAAGCTTCTCGCTAGGTGCTTTTTTTGGCATCTGAAACCACCCTGTCAGCATCGCGCTTGCCAGCCCAAAGCACCTTACTAGGCTGCCCCGTCCACGTCAGAGGAGCTCATAGATAACTGAAGACGAAGGGGACAAAACACCAGTAAAAGACGGGGAAAATGATGAAAAATCGTCCCCGACCGATGTTGCTGGTCCCTATGTGCTACTTGCTTCGGTACTGATAGGTTGTGGTCTCGGCTATTACCTTGATGAACGCTACGGAACTTCACCGGCTTGGATGATAGGAATGTTTTTCCTGTTCTTAGCAGTTGGGATGTACCACTTACTCAAGAATACATGGCAATGACCGCGATCGTTATCCGATCTTTTGTTTTGACGCTCTTACCAGCCGCTTTGGTTGCGCTGGTATGCCTACCATTTTTTTCTCCAGCTTTAGTGGCGACTGCATGTTTGTTGGCCTATGGCATTGTCGCCTTTACTGAATTGCCCGTTCATCTGGCCACACGCGACAATGATATAATTAAAACATTTAAATGGCGCTTAGTAGCAATGTCTTTGCGTATCATGATTGCAGTGGGTTTTGTGCTACTAGCGGGCTCACTCTATACTGAGACTTTCATTTTGATTTTTTGCTTAACGCTGTCGCTCACGATCATCTTTGATGCACTCGTTATGATGCGACGATCACAGGAGCCAGTGCATGCTTAAGCAGCTTGCTGCAGAGCAAAACCAAGAACCGCTACATGGCAACGAAGGCGACCATGACCACAGTCATGGTGACGGCCATGATCATGGTGATGGCCACGACCACGATGCACACGCGCATCATCCATTTGATATGGGTGCTTCGGTCATGTCGCACAACATGCCTTACTCGGCATGGGAGCCAGTACACGGCCATCCAATCATAGTTTTTGATTTAGGTTTACATGCGGCGATGAATTATGAAGTCATTTCGCATGATAAGAATTTCGCCAGTATCGATGGCTCTGCCTATAAAGAATGGGCCAGTGAAATTGTTAATTCAGATGTTGGTGACTTCCGCTATAATAAAGAAAGTTTTAATGTTGAAGGTTTGTCTAAGGCTATGGCTTTGGTCAAACAAGATGCACCACTGGTTATGCCGCAAGGCTTAAGCTGGATGAACAACCAAATTTTCTTTGGTACTTTTGCTTTATTGTTATTCATTTTGGTAACTGGTTTTATTTGTAAGCGTAAACCTGATCAGGTAAAACCTGAGGGCCGCATTCAGCATTTTATGGAAGTATTTGTCGTCTACTTACGTGACGAAGTCATTCGACCAGGTATTATCCAACCTTATGCCGATAAATTTACGCCATTTTTGGTAAGTATGTTCTTTATTATCCTGACGGTAAACCTTTTTGGTTTGATTCCTGGCACCGGAACCATGTCTGGTAATATAGGCATGACCTTTGCCTGGGCTTCATTGGTATTTTTATCGATGCTTGGTTTTGGTTTATGGGAACAAAAGGGTAAGTTTTTAGTTAATTTGGTTCCGATTCATTTCACCATTGGCATGAGTCCGATTTGGTTCCTTTTATTGATTATCGAAATAATGGGTTTGTTTATTAAGCCAATTGCTTTGGCCATTCGTTTATTTGCTAATATGTTTGCTGGTCACACCGTGATGTTGGTATTCTTGTCGCTTGGTTTTGTGATTATTTCACAAGACCCTGAAGCAACGACACTGGCACATATCCTCGGTATTTCCGGCTGGCTCTTTGCTATCTTATTTCATTTTATGGAAGTGCTTGTTGCATTTATCCAAGCTTATGTTTTCACCATGCTCGCCGCCATGTTTATTGGCATGAGCATTCATCCTGAGCATTAACGCTCAAAAACAGGAGAGTCTATTATGGACCTGACTGCTATCGCATCAAAAGTTGCTGAACTTGCTGTATCTGAGCCTGCCGTTGCAGAAGCTACAGCTGCTGCTGCTTCAACTGGACATTGGTGGCCAATCGGCGCTGGTTTGGCTATGGGTTTAGCCGTACTCGGTGCTGGTGTTGGTATCGGCCGTATCGGTGCTGCTGCCCTTGAGGGTTCTGCGCGTCAGCCAGAAGTACAAGGCAAACTGCAAGGTTTGATGATTTTGGCTATCGCCTTCCTCGAAGCACTTGCTTTGATGGCAATCATTTTCGGCGCCTTCCTTATCAAAGGCTAGGAACGTTAATGACGGCAACGTCATTCTATTCGAGGTAGATTATGGAAACTACTTTTATACTTAATCACGCTTACAGCTACTTTTTCGGGCTCGCTGCATTTTTAATTGCAGCCTTCCTGATTTCGAAGCTAGTTGTGGTCCCCATCATTAAAGCCTTAGATGCGCGCGAAGCAAAAATTAAAGCTGAGCTCGATGAATCTGAAGCTGCTTACCAAAAAGCCAAAGATATGCAGGCTGACTTGGATAAGCAGCTGAAAGGTGCTGAAGCAAAAATTGCTGAATTGATGGCTGAGTCTCGCCGTGATGGTGAAGAGCAGAAGAAAACCTTGGTCGCACAGGGCAGTAAAGAGATCGAAGACATGCGCACTAAAGCGCTGCGCGAAATCGAAGCTGCTCGTTATGAAGCCATTGTTTCTTTACGCGAAGAAGTAGCTGAAATATCTACGACCGTTGCCGAAAAAATAGTCAAACAAGAACTTGATGGTGGCCAATACCAAACCTTGGTTAATGCAACTATCGACGCTTTCGAATCACGAGCAGACGAGTTAAAATAAATGTCAGCAGCTACTATACCCAGTGTCTATGCAACAGCTTTGCTCGAATTAGCAAACGAGCGTGGTAACAGCAGTGCTGTTATTGAAAGCTGTATGGGTGTATTAAGTGTCTTGCGCGAAAACCCTGCGCTCCAACAACAATTAGACAGCCCGCAAATAAGTCGCACACAAGCCAAGGATATTCTGACAGCTTGTTTTGGCGATAAAATTGAAGGCGATGTCTTAACCTTCTTAAAGTTGTTGGTCGATCGGGATCGTGTTGCTGATGCTATTGATATTTTAGAAGCGATTATCGAAGCAGCTGATAAGGCTGCAGGTATCGTAAATGTCTATGTCTGTAGTGCCCAACCATTAGATGCGATTGTTTCACAACAGGTCAGTCGCAGTTTAGGCAGTATTTTTGGTGAAGGTATTGTTATGCATAACAGTGTTGATCCAGATATGCTTGGTGGTTTAACCGTTCGAGTCGGTGGTTATTTAATCGATGGTAGTGTTCGCCGTCACTTGACTGAAATGAAAAAACACATCTTGGAAACACCCATCCAAGGTGACCTGTGGGATAATTAAAGGAAATACATCGTGAAAATTCGCGCTGATGAAATGACCGCAGTCATTAAAGAACAACTCGCCAACTACGGCGCCGATGTGGTTGTCGATGAAGTCGGCACCATCTTGCAAGTAGGTGACGGTATCGCTCGTATTTCTGGCCTGACTGATTGTATGGCTGGTGAAATGCTTGAGTTTGAAAATGGCAGCTTTGGCATGGCCTTAAACTTGGAAGAAGAATCGGTTGGTGCGGTGATCCTTGGTGATTACTTAGCACTGAAAGAAGGCGATACGGTTAAACGTACCAAGCGCGTGCTTGAAGTACCAGTTGGCCAAGCACTTCTCGGTCGTGTTGTTGACCCACTTGGTCGTCCACTTGATGGTAAAGGTCCGATTAAAGCTGAAGCCAGTCGTAAAGTTGAGAGCCCTGCTCCTGGTTTGGCTGACCGTAAATCGGTACATGAACCGTTACAAACCGGTGTCAAAGCAATTGACTCAATGATTCCGGTTGGTCGTGGTCAACGTGAATTAGTTATTGGTGACCGTAAAACCGGTCGTACCGCTATTTGTACCGACACGATTATTAACCAAAAAGGCAAAGGCGTTATCTGCGTTTATGTCGCTATTGGTCAAAAAGAATCAACAGTTGCGGGTATTGTTAAGCAACTCGAAGCAGCAGGCGCAATGGAATACACCATTGTTGTCAGTGCGGCGGCTTCTCAACCTGCACCATTACAGTTTGTTGCACCGTATGCTGGTTGTGCGATGGCTGAATTTTTCATGTATCGAACCTGGGTTCATGATGAAAGCGGTATACCAGCGTTAAGTGCTGGTAAATATACTGAGCAACCAATAAGCGAAGGCGGCCGCGGTTTTGCTACCTTTATCGCTTATGACGATTTATCAAAACAAGCAGCTGCATATCGCGAAATGTCGCTGTTGCTACGCCGTCCACCTGGCCGTGAAGCTTATCCGGGTGACGTATTCTACTTACATAGTCGTCTGCTCGAGCGTAGTGCTAAATTAAGTGACCCACTTGGTGGCGGTTCATTAACGGCATTCCCAGTTATTGAAACACAGGAAGGCGAGGTATCTGCTTACATTCCGACTAACGTGATTTCGATTACTGACGGTCAAATTTATTTGCAACCTGACTTATTTAATGCTGGTCAACGCCCTGCGGTAGACGTTGGTATTTCGGTATCACGTGTGGGTGGTTCGGCGCAAATTAAAGGCATGAAAAAAGTTGCTGGTACCTTGCGTTTGGATTTGGCTGCCTTCCGCGAACTCGAAGCATTCGCCCAGTTGGGTACGGAACTTGACCCAGCAACACAACGTCAATTAGACCGTGGTGCACGTATGGTGTCCTTGCTCAAGCAAGGCCAAGGTGTGCCGATGGAAGTTGCTGAGCAGGTTTTAATGATCAAGGGTGCTTCTGAAGGTATGCTTGATGATTTTTCAGTTGACCAAGTGCAAGACTTTGAAAAAGGCTTCCTCGAATTTATTCGTGGTGAGTACAAAGAATTAATCGACGAAATTAACGATAAGAAAATTCTTGGTGATGAGGGTGATGCGAAATTTAAGGAAGCGGTGAAACGTTTCTGCGCCAATTTTGCAGAGGCCAATAAAACTGAAACTGCAGCAGCAGGTGAAGGCTAAGATAGATGGCAAACGCACGCGACCTACTCAAGCGTAAAGTATCGGTGCAGAATACGCGTAAAATTACGCGTACCATGGAACTGGTTGCTTCAGCAAAAATGAAGAAAGCCCAAGATGCGGCTATGGCTTCACGTCCGTACGCTGAAGCGTTAACTGCTTTGGTCGGTCGTTTAGCAGCGGCAGCAGGTGGCATTGATCATGAATTAATGAAGCAGCGACCAGTTAAAAATGTGGCGATTATGGTTGCTACATCTGACCGTGGTTTGTGTGGTGCGTTTAATAGTAATATTATTCGCATGGCGATACAGCGGATTGAATATCATAAAGAACAAGGTCATGGCGTGAAAGTTATTTCCTTGGCTAAAAAAGTGGCTTCAACATTAAATTTCTTTGGTCATGAAGTGGCAGAACGTCATCAGGGAATTATGGATGCGCCCAAGTATGATCAGGCGCAAACTGCTGTTGAACCAATCATTAAATCTTATTTGGCTGGTGAAATTGATGCAGTTGAAGTAATTTATGCGCGCTTTGAAAGTGCTGCACGTATTGGCCCTGAACAATTTACCTTGTTGCCAGCAGGTGGCGATGGAGTTAAAGAAGAAGATGGGCCCTCAGCTGATTTTCAGTTCCATCCAGATCCTGAACAATTGTTGGATGCATTAATTCCCCAAGCAGTCAAAACGAGTTTCTTTTCAGCATTATTACAAACATCAGCTGGTGAGCATGCTGCTCGTCGTCAGGCGATGAAAAACGCTACCGATGCTGCTGGTGATATGATTAAAGAACTTAATAGAGATTATAACCGTGCCCGTCAGGGTAAAATTACGCAGGAGATTGCAGAAATCGTTGGTGCGGTTTCGGCAATGTCTTAAGGAGCGGAGTTTATTATGGCTCAAACTGGTAAAATCGTTCAAGTAATCGGATCTACGCTCGACGCAGAATTCGATGAATTACCAAACATCTATAATGCACTTGAATTAGAGATGACCGATCAGGCATCTGGCGAACAAGTGAAATTAGTTTGTGAGGTACAACAGCATCTTGGCCGCAACCGTGTTCGTGCTGTTGCCTTGGCTAGTACTGACGGTGTATCGCGTGGTATGGATATCATTGATACCGGCGCCCCGGTTTCGGTTCCAGTAGGCGACGAAACGCTTGGTCGTATTTTTAACTTACTTGGTGACTGCATTGATAATGGTGAGCAAGTAAGCGCTGAATGCCCACGCTCACCAATTCATCGTGAAGCACCGGCTTTTGATCAATTAGATCCTGAAGACGTTATTTTTGAAACTGGTATTAAAGTTGTGGACTTATTGGCGCCCTATGTGAAGGGTGGTAAAATCGGTTTATTCGGTGGTGCGGGTGTAGGCAAAACCGTAACCATTATGGAATTAATTAATAACGTGGCTTCTGGTCATGGTGGTTTCTCAGTGTTTGCTGGTGTGGGTGAACGTACCCGCGAAGGTAATGACTTGTGGAACGAAATGATTGAGTCTGACGTAATTAAAGTAGAAAAAGATGGTGACGGCCATCATATTTGGGACGACAAAGGTCATCCTAAAATTGTTCCTGGTGAAAGTCGTTGTGCATTATGCTACGGTCAAATGAATGAGCCTCCTGGTGCACGTCTTCGTGTTGCGTTAAGCGCTTTGACTATTGCTGAGCATTTCCGCGACCAAGGTGGTAAAGACGTTCTTTTATTTATTGATAATATTTTCCGTTTTACTCAGGCAGGTTCTGAGGTGTCGGCATTACTTGGTCGCTTACCCTCCGCTGTGGGTTATCAACCAACCTTGGCTACGGAAATGGGTCAATTACAAGAGCGTATTACTTCAACCAAAAATGGTTCTATTACCTCTATTCAAGCGGTCTATGTACCTGCGGATGACTATACCGACCCAGCACCAGCAAATACGTTTGCTCACTTAGATGCGACTACCAACTTGAGTCGTGGCATTGCGGAAAAAGGTATTTTTCCTGCAGTGGATCCACTCGCTTCAACCTCGCGTATTTTGCAACCACAAATCGTTGGCGATAAACATTACCAAGTAGCGCGTGGTGTGCAGACGGTACTGCAACGCTATAAGGACTTGCAAGATATTATTGCTATTCTCGGTGTTGATGAATTAAGTGATGAAGACAAACGCCTCGTTGGTCGTGCACGTCGTTTAGAGCGTTTCTTGTCGCAGCCATTTACCGTTGCCGAGCAATTTACTGGTATGCAAGGTAAATATGTAAAACTCGAAGATAATATTCGCAGCTTTGAAGCGATCTTATCAGGTGAATATGACGAACTTCCAGAAGGTGCCTTCATGTATGTTGGTACTATTGAAGAAGTAGTCGAAAAAGCCGAGAAGATGAAAGCTGAATAAGGCCTAAGCACATGACCCTTTCCGTAGAAATTATCACACCTGAACGCAAACTCGATACACTGGAAGCTGACCACGTCACACTTCCAGCATTCGATGGTCAGTTTGGTGTGCGTACCAGTCACGCACCGTATGTGGTATTACTCGGAGAGGGCGTTCTCGATATTAAATCGTCAAGTAAGGCAAATAATCAATTCGCGCTTAAAGGTGGTGTAGCACAAATACAAAATAATACCATCTATGTGTTGGCAGAATCAGTTGTCGAAACCAGCGCAGTAAGCGAAGCTGATTTAATTAAGCGTCTGCGTGAATTAGATGACGCTGAATACGATGATGCCATTGAGAAAGCCAAAGCGCGCACCGAGGTTAACTGGATCGTTACCCAGCTGAAATCAGCAGGTAAAGATGTTCCAGAAATAAATAACTTGAAATAATTTAAAACTCGAAGGTAAAACCGATTAAGGTTTCTTGGCGAAACGCGAGCGTGTCGTAAGTATCTGTATTGGCACCGGTCACATCGTCAGGTTCGGTTTCATAATAAGCGCGAAGATCGAGTTTTAGTTGGAAAACTGGTGTGATTTTATAATTCAAACCGGCTGTTAAGAGATGTATGGTATGATCCACATCATCAAAGTCAGTGAACAATTCATATTGCACAAAATAATTTAAATCTTTTTTCTGTGTGCGTTCATAACGGGTTACCCATTCAATGCCGGTTTGGACATCGCGTTGTTCTTCGGTTGTGTAGGTGCCCCAGCTGCGTTGGGCGCGAACACCAAGGCGCGTTTCAAATGCGTCCTTTATTGGTAAAATATTTTCTTTTTTGAAGGCGTAACCAGTACTTGCTTTGCCTGTGCGCGGGTCGAACTCTTTTTCTTCAGGTTCTGGTCCGGTGAATACGGTGTCGAGACCAATATTGAAGTAATAATTATGGACCTTTTCGATGTTATATTTGTAGACACCGTCATAATCGATTTCATCAGTGCTATCAGTCCATTTAATTATTTCATCATATTTACGACCATACTTCATTTTTAAATCATTTTGGATAGTGTGCTTACCTTCATTCCATTTAAGACGTCCATCAACGCTGAGCGTATACGATGCGCTGTCAGCTGTGCTGTTGATGGTGGCATCGTTGGATTCAGCGGCGTTAGATGTTGCAACGTTATTTAAAAATGCGCCCAGTTTAAGGTGGTGAGACCAGGGACCAGTGTCTTGAGCAGGGGCAGGCGCTGGTGCATCCACGGCAAACGTTGAGATGCAAATAGAAGCGCTTAAAATGAGGGCATAGCGTAATTGTTTCATGGGCGTCATGATGCGTGGCACCTGCCTAAAACAATTGTTTCTATCTAGTGAGTGAAGGGCTTAATAGCGAACGTGGACTGGAACCGCAGCTTTTATTTCTTCGTTGTCAGTGCCGCTATCGATTTGGTCTTGACGAATGACCATTGTTTGGTCTTGATGACGAATAATAATCAACGGTACATCATCACCGGTTTTTGGTGCGAGGACTTGCAGAATTTGTGTTTCTGGTTCATTAGCCGTTAATGCATTTGGTTGATCAACTTCAACGCTTTGTTGGCTCATGTAGGACAATGCTGAGCCAAATGCCAAGAGGAGCATTGCAGCCGCTGCAGCGATCGGTCGCGATAAACGAAAATGAATAACATCAGTGCGTTGTTGCGCAGGTTGAATCTCACGACCGTGACTCATCGCGAGTGTGATGGTGTCATGTTCCTGCAATTGTTGTTGGCAGTGTTCACATTCTGCTAAATGTTCAAAAACACTTTCGTCATTTTCAACATCAATGAGGCCCTCTGCGATTAATGGCAGTAATTCTTCAACGTCACTACAGCAGAGCGTTTGTTCGCGATTCATTATAAATCACCGCCCATAATTTCTTGAATGCGATCTTTAAGATTTGCACGGCCACGGCATAAACGTACTTCAACCGCCTGACGGCTAATGTTGAGACGCTCACTGATGGCTTGGTGATCAAGCCCCTCTTCCAAACGTAATTTTAATACTTCGCGTTGTGAGGGTGGTAGTTCATCGAGTGCCGTTTTGATTGCCGCGATACGCTCTTGCGAACAGAATTGCTCAGCCGGGTTGCGACTATGCTCACCAGTTGCTGCAGAAGAGACGTGTTCTACTGAAACATTTTTAGGACGGCGATCTGCCTTACGTAAGTAATCGAGGCTGGCATTGCGTGCGATTTGAAACAGCCAGCCGCGCAACGCTTTTGATTCACGAAGGGTATCTAAACGCCGCATGACTTTCAGACTCACCTCTTGATAGAGATCATCTTCAGTGGCTGGATCACGGATATAGCGTTTGATAACGCGACGAATAGCCGCCTCTTCTTGGGCAAGAAGAGCGAGTCCTTGCTCCTGCAATGCAGGAGAAACGAAATCACGGGACATGCTGGCTGTCATGAATGTCATCATAGGTTAAGACGACAGCCTGCCTAGGCCCTTACATTGTCGCTTGCTTATACAGATGGGCATCCAGGTGCTCAGCGGCATAAAACATAACCTAAATAATATCAAGTATTTATGACCATTCATCTAATGGGAGTTCGGCGCTGCGGCTTGGTCTTGGACAGGGTCTGTTGAGCCCTAGCATGCGCCCATGCATCGTCTGCTGCTCTTGCTTATTTTACTGGTTGCTTCGCATGCAGCCGAGACCGGTATCGTCGATATGCCTGTGCGCTACATCAACCGGGATATGATCACGTATCAGGATTTACAAGAGCGCGTCGCATTGGGTCTGCGCGCAAGAAACGCTCGTCCACCGCAGGATATGCAGACGAAAAACTTGTTATTATCCCAAGCCCTCGACGCCTTGACCGAAGAAATTTTATTAATTCAAGAAGCTGAAAAAATGGGGATTCATTTTCCGCAGGGAGTCGTTCAAGCTGATGTTCGTCGCGAGTGGGAAGAAAAGCAGCAGGTATTGAATCCACAAATAATGGCTGAGTTAGTTCGTCAACGTATGCGTTCAATTAAGATTCAAACCATTATGCGTCATTATTTGCAAATGGCACCGAGTATTCGACCAAAGGATATTGAAAAATATTACGAAAAGCATCAAGCCACTTATAAACGGCCAGCACGATGGCATCTTTATCAGATAATGGTTTTGCCTGCTGATCAACAAGATCGAGTTAAAATTTTCAATAATTTAAGAAAAATATTTACTCGTATAGTTGAAAACAATGATGAGAAAATTAATGCGGTTATCACTGAAGAAAAAACCCAGGCCTATTTAAAATTTAAAGCAGGTAGTGCAGAGCAAATTAGCTTTCTGAGCGACATAGCTAAACAATTATTGGCAGTGGATATCAAGGACCCTGGTCCCGTGACTCGTGTGCTTTTAGAGGATGCGAAGCGTTGGTCTATCGCTGCGGATGCGCTACGTGATAAGCCGGCAGTGGTAGCGCTGATGAATAAATTACATGCGGAGTTATCGGCGTTGGAGCCTGAGCAGCGCATTGAAAAATTTCAAGAGTTTGCTGATTCCTATAGCGTTGGACTTGGCGCAAAACAAGGTGGTGATTTAGGATTAGTGGAATTGGCCACCCAAAATGCTGATTACCAAGCCCAATTAGAAAAATTAAACGCTTATGAATTATCTCCAGTATTTTGGTCAGGTAAGGCAGCAGTGTTGTTGATGGCGACGACTAAAGAAGCGCCGCAAATACGTACATTTAATGAAGTGAACGGTGAAATACGCAAGCTGCTTGAAAATCAGCAACAACAAGCGGTGCGTATGGACCTAGTGAAACAATTAAAGTCACAAGCGGCGATCATCGATATCAAACAAAAAAGCGCGCCTAAATAAGCGCGCTTTTTTATTTAATATGTTAAATCAATTATTTTTCAGCAACGTGTAAGAAGATTTCTACACGGCGATTGGCTTTCTTGCCATCGGCAGTGGTGTTTGATTTTGCTGGTGAATGTTCGCCACGGAATGCGCCACGTACACGTTTACCACTGATGCCGGCTTTGACTAATTCACGAACGACAGAGGCACTGCGCATCGCAGAGAGTCCAAAGTTGTCGCCGAATTTTTCACGGGTGGTTGGTTTAACCACTGGTGTAGTGTCAGTATGCCCAACGACGATGATATGCGTATCGGCGTAATCAGCACCTTTCAGTTGGCGAGCTAAATCATGAATAGCTGCTTTCGCACGTTCATTTAAAGCGTCTGAGCCTTTAGAGAAGGCAAGGTCTTGTGAAACACTGATATGACCGTCGCCAAAGCTCAGGCCGTAGCCGAGATTCAGACCAGCTAACTGCTTGCTGATTCCACGAATCTGTTCTTTGAGTCGTTGATTTTCCATGCGCGCTTCATCGCGTTGCTTGGCAATGATGCTGTTCTCTTGAGTCGCAGCAGTGAGTTCAGCAGTTAAACGTTCGTTTTCTGCGCGTAACTCTTCGTTGGCAATGGAAGTAGTACGGCCATTACAGCTGGCCAAAAGGATTCCGCAGCCAAGGGTGACTACGAGGGGCAGGGTCTTCATAGGGTAAGCTCCGCTGGAGGAAGATAATCATCTGTGTCAGAGAATTGGCACAGACGCCACACATCTTTCGGCCAAAATGGCCGTACGGACTTGAGTCCGTGCTGGAATAGCGCCGATAGGCTATCTGCATAGGCAATTCTGACAAGGCATATTAATCACGTTGTTGACGTAGATTACGTGATTACCAACACAGTAGCAGGAAGAGCGATTTCATCGATCTCGGAGATTTCTAGCACAACAAACAAAAAACCCTGCAGTGATCTGCAGGGTTTTGAATGTTTGGTGATCCGCTTGGATTAATAAGGGATGACAGCCTCATAGACGCCCTTAGCAGGGGAGCCGTCTTCTGTTTCAACCTTCACCTCTTGAATTTGAACTGCCTGATTGTTTTTGTTAATGGCTGATTCAGGGGTGCCAGAGTCATTGACTTCTACCTTTTGAATACGGTAGTGCTTAATGCGCTCTTCGATATCGCCTGCGCCATTGAGTGACTGTTTGTAGCGCCATTTACCGCCTTGTGGGTCAAAATCCTTGCCCATAGGCATGTGTTTAACGCCTTGGTCAGCGGTTTGTTTGAATTTTTCAGGATCAGGTTCGACGCTGAAACCAATGACATTCGATGCCATATTGGTGAACATGCCGTCAGCAGTTCCAGGAAGTTTCTCACCGCTTTCAACGGTTTCATCACCTGGCCATGACATCATGTAGATGTAAGGGATGGTGAAGAGCATGATAAACATGGTTAGACCCATCAGGACTGGCCATGCGGTATGAACGGGTTCATCCTCGAATTCTGCTACTCGTTGGCTGCGGACACTGCGTTGGCTAACGCGACCACTTGAACGGCGTGGGCTATCGAACTCGCTATCGCCGTAATCGACGGTCTGCAGGTCAGCAGCGGTTTGGTCGACCATGGTTTCATCAACCATGGTTTCATCGACGCTAGTGACGACTGCGGTATTAGATTCTGTAAAGCTGAGGTCAGAGGTGGCATCGGTAGTGCCCATGTCTTGGGTGGCTTCACCGTCCAAGTCAGGCATCTCGAGGCCTTCGCTCTCGTTGAAGGTAATGGCTGCGTCATCGCTGCCGCCGTGGACCATGGTAGCGGCGCTGTCATCAATGACTTCACCGAGGTCGATCGAGAAATCGTCGCTCTCACTGGCGAGGATCAAAGTGCCATCATCGCTATCAGAACCACTGCTCAGGCGCATCACATCTTCTTTGCTGACCTGTAGTTGGCCGCCAGCACGTTGGGCGCGAATAGAACCATTATTGATGTGGTTATTCAGGGTTGCGTCGTCGCAGCCAAGAATGTTCTTGGCGTCTGCAGCACTAATCATATCAGCCATGCGGCTTCTCCATCCAGTATGCGAGCCACGAAGCCTACGGACCTACGCAAGTACACACAATGAAGTGAATTGTGCCTGCCACGGCGCGATTCATACACCTTTTTGGGGCTTATATTCGAGGATCTCGAGTTCAGATTGCTCAAATCCGGCCTTCTCTCGACCTTGGTAATCGAGGGCCTGAGCACTTGGGAGCTGGTCGCTGAAATGCCGTTTGACGACTTCGCAATAATGGTCAGCGGGATCGATATTCATGGCCTCGCACCAAATGCGGTGCCAATGGGAGCCACGACCGACATGACCGATCTCATCATCATAGATGCGCTTGAGCACTGCGTGTGCATCTGGATCGAATTCGATGATGCGCGGAAGTAACTCAGCGGTCACGTCGAGGCCGCGTGCCTCTAAAAATCTTGGGATGACGACCATCTGCTCGCCAGCATCAGCAGCAGCCAAAGCGCTATCCCATAACTTAAAATGCACGGGTCGGCAGCCAGGTGGATAGCCGCGCTTTTCTAGAAGCGCACCGAGTAATTCAGCGTGCTCGCATTCTTCACGGGCTACTTGTAAGAAATCCTCGTGATAAGCCTGACTCATGCCTGGTGAGCGGAGGCATAATAATACAGCGAGGTCGATAGCGCTGTATTCAATGTGATGAATGGCGAGCAAGAATTTATGGCGCGTCGGATCATGGGCTAAGCCACGTCTGCGACGCATCGGTTTATCCGACTCTTCATAGTGATTTGGACGACCGGGGCGATCTGGAATATTTGGGATTTTCCAAGTGCTGCCATCAGCTGGTGCTTGAATATCGGCTAAGCATGCCTGCTTCTCGTGATAGTGCTGAGCATTAATAACGGCCAATAAGGCATCGGGATAATTCATGGCTGCGCCTCGGCCTGCATGCGTTGTAATAAACGCTGGGCTAAAACTTCGCGAACGTGATCACGAAATGCATCCATTGAAAAATGTTGTCCAGGGCATTTCGTT
>JANQLF010000082.1 GCA_028280785.1 Planctomycetota bacterium | reverse complement strand
TAAAATGATCCACCGAGGTGTTCACATGCAGCCGTATCTTGATGGATAGTTACCGTAACACTTTTGTACTTAGCAAGTCCACGGAAATAATCTTTTTTCTCTTCGAGCGTTCGACGAATCTGATCAGAGAAGGTTGGTAATAATACTGCATCCTCTTTGTACATAGAGGCGATTGCCTCGACGTCGCAAGCATTGACGCGTTCGATCCAGGTGTTGAGAATGGCATTCGCTTCTTGGCTCATTAATGATCTCCGTTGTCGTGGCTTTGTATCAAATTTTTGAACAAGGCAACATACACTCGGTCTATAATGAGTATTTAGTCGATTGATTTTTGCCAGAACTGAGCGCGACCGGTTTGCTCATCCAATTGATAGGGCGCAAAGCCGAACTTCTTATATGCGGACTGTGCGACACCATTGTATTCAAGCACTTCCAAAGTGATTTTGCAACAGCCTTTGCTCACAGCAATTTCTTCAATTTTATTCAACAAAGCCTGGCTAATCCCCTGACCACGAAACTCTGGATGTACGACCAGATCATGAATATTCACAAGTGGCTTACAGGCAAAAGTTGAAAAACCATCAAAGCAGTTCGCTAATCCGCCAGGCTTGGAATCGACATAAGCAAGTACACTGAACGCGTGAGGTCGTTTAGCGAGTTCGTCAACAAGCCGCTCTTTGACGACCTGGTTTAATTCTTCTCCACCACCCTGCGGATCACAAGCATAGGCATTGAGTAAATAAATAAGATCACGGGCATGCTGATCATTTTCATAATCAGCAACACATAGCTCAACTGTCATTTTCGAATGCTTCTACTGTTTCTTGTAATTGATTAAGTAATAATTTTGCTGAAGCGATGCTCCGAACTGCACGGCCACGATGCTGACTACGAAACTGACGGTCCAAATCTAGATTATAGACCATTAACGCTTCTTCATGCAAACCAGCAGATGCTACTATATCACCCAATGGATTCATGACATAGGACTCACCATAGCCAACCTGCGCCTTGCCATTTTCATCGACGGTATGTTCAGTAAGCACGTTATTACCACGAATAAAATACACACCATTTTCCACCGCACGCGCACGATGGTCGTTGCGTACTTGGTGATGATGTTGGATAACTGAATCTACATCCAAAACATTATAATGCGGTGCAAAAATTACTTGTGCACCCTTGATAGCTAATATTCGTGCCGGTTCGATGTAGCCACCATCAGCACAAATCAACACACCAAACGTTAAGCCACCTTTTTGGAAAACAGGGAACTCACAACCCTGCGCCGCATAATTAGTCGCCGTAAAGGTCTTCCGATAAAACCCAATCATTTTGCCTGACTCAACGACCAATTGCGTTAAATATACGTCATCACCAAGTCGTTCGGTCACACCAACAAGATACATGGGCTTAAAATGCTTCGTCCTCTCTAATACGTTTTGAATTTCAGGGCCATCAATGGTCCAAGCATGCTGCAGTGCAATATCTTTACTTTGATAATAACCATTCAACAAGCTCTCAGGGAACGAAACAATTTCCAACCCTAACATTTGGGCCTGTTCCAAACCTTTGATTAAATTATCAAAGCTTTTCTCATATTGTTCCTGGTGGACAATACATTGATAATGACCAATTAACATTGTTTACCCCTTTATCTGTGAAAGAAAAATCTCTATACTTTTTTCAATTGCAAGTGATTGTGCTCGCAATTGACGTTCAGGACTAAGGTCTTGCGCATTATTCTTGACCTCGGTACTAATGATGTGAATACGTTTACGCAATTCACCCCATGTCTGTTTAAAATAGTTAGCTTGTTCTCCAGTATAGGGCACAGCATGTGGCTGTGGATACGGAGTATATCCTGCAGCTGTCCAAGCGTCGACGATGGACTGACCCCAATCCACGTTGTGTTCATGTGTTAGATCAGACTGAGAGCCTTCAACACCAATTAATATTTCACAATTAAATTCAGAATCGACATACTCAGTTTGATGCAAATCAAGCCATGACAGATAATGATATTGGGCATCCATTTTGAAGAACAGTTTAAAATATGTGGATAACTGCGTTCTATTCGGTTCGACCCATCGATGTTCATCAATTTGCTCGTAAACAATACCCACTGGGTTCGGTGCATTAAGTTTGCGATCGTCCCATATATTAAACCGTTCCCACATATGACCCGGGTTTTCAGGATCTTCACCACGCATCCAACACCATAATTGATCATTGGTATATTGTGTTCCATCCCAGTAGGTCACTGGCGCTTTCGAGCGGCCCTGTGCATTGCCAATTGGATTAAATGTGAGCACGCAATTTTGTAACACATGCTCTACATCTAGTGACGAAGCATTCCCAAATAAGTCTTTTCCCGTTACCATTTGCTCAATTACATTGATCATACCCGCTGTTGCCGCAGGCTCATGTGCATGTGGTTGGGCAAAATAATGAGCTGGTTTATCGTTATTTGAAAATTGTGATAAACTTATGGCGTAGACAGTATCACCAGAATATGAATCTAAGGAATCGATGCGGACAATATCAGGAGCTAAAGATTTCCACTCGTCTATTTTCATCTCTAATTGGTCAGGCATAGACAAGAAATAATTTAGCATTTTCCCTCACAATTTAGAGTTCAAGTATTCGATAAAGATTCCTATTCTATCAAATCTACAACGGAACATGTAATACAATCTTCTCTAGGCATTTTGTGATCCCAAACCAGTGGTCCAAATCAGATTGTTAATAGCAAGCGATAGCGGAACCTTTTGCAAAGCAAAAGTTCAGGAAGCGTGGGAGCTGACGTAAAAAAGAAAAGCGCCCCGGAGGGCGCTTTTTGAATCTTAGTAAACCGCTGAGAGCTTGCGGCGTGACTTATAGCGTGCCCACTCATCTGGGGTATTAATGTTGAATAAGCTTTCGCTAAGCAAATCAGGCATTTCGATTACTTTGAAGCGATTGCCTTTAATAAAGCGATGCACAGCAAATTCTTTTTTGTCGAGGGCCTTTTCCATTTTAGGAAGAATCTGTTGGCGATAGTACGCGAACAGTGGTTGGATCTGTGCATTCCAGTTCACAACCGTACCCATTTGTTCTTTAGCAATGTTTTGATGTTGGTCGCGCAAAAATTCGAGCGCTTCTATTTTGATGCTCGGCATGTCGCATGCGATGACCAGAACATCTCTATCGGCCTCTTTAATGGCAGTCGCAATACCACCGAGTGGGCCACAATCTTTCCATTGATCTTTAATGCATGTTACATTTGCAGGAATAGATTCACTGAGCTTTGTTCGACCGACAACCATAACATCGTTTGTCAGTGCAGTCGCTACATCAACGAGACGACCAAGAATACTACGACCTGCAATTTCCAGTTGAGCTTTATCCATTCCCATGCGTTCAGAATTACCACCAGCGAGAATAGCAATGGCAGGCTTTTTATTCATATAAGCGAACTTTCTAGGCTATGAGGACAGGAAACACCATACTCCGCAGTATTGGTGGTATTACGCCATGCATATGAACCGAACTTTGCTTGCCTTATTAGCATAAGCCCAGTCTTCATAAGCATTTGGCCCCTTGAGCTTGAGTACCTCCGCTAACGCGGGAAGGGCAGAGTGTGGAGCAAAATGTCAAAAATACAGAAAAATCTTTACGGATAATCTAAGCATAGTCGCTGAAGTATTTTACGTATGTTTCGTATCCATGTTGCACTAATGTTGCTCAATTATACAGCGAATTCACTTTGACTGCTGAGGCCGGGTCTATGATGCCACCATGATGCGTATAGTAGCCCTAGTCTGTTGCCTCCTCCTCCTGCCCTGTTTGTACAGCGATGAAGTTCACCTCAGTGACGGTCGCGTCCTGAGTGGTGAAATCATTAGCAATCCCAAAGACGGCAAATTGAAGTTCAAAGTCATTGTTGGCTCTATGTCGATGGTGATGGATATCCCTCGTCACAAGATTGTGAAGCTTACTGAAGGCAAAACTAAAGACCAATTAGCACTAGCCAAAGTCGAGCAGGATCGCAAAGACCTTGGCGCTAAGCCAAGCGCGGATCAGGTCTGGGATCTAGCCCTTAAGCTCAAAGAGCTTAAGCAAACCCTCCTATTCAAACAATACGCTCGTGATGTCGTTGCCATCGATGCTAAGCATGAAGATGCCAACAAGGCTCTTGGCCATGTCCTCCACGATGGCAAATGGATGACAGTTCGCGACATGCATATCGCCAAAGG
>JANQLF010000060.1 GCA_028280785.1 Planctomycetota bacterium | reverse complement strand
GCCCAAAATTAAGGAATTACGCACAGAGATTAATAAATTGCGTAAATCGGGTAAAGACAAGAAGCTTTTACAGCAAAAACAGAAACAAATAGGTCAGCTCTATAAAGAAAATAATGCATTAAGAGATGGTTTTAAATATGCTTTAGGCATCGCTGTGGATGATGATGGTGTTAATATGATGAATATGAAGGGTGCTAACTATAAAAAGAAAAAGAAAGCTCCACAGGATCCTCGTTGGAAGGGCTGGCACCGGGATATGGTTCGTTCATCTGAATTACGGATGCCGATGTATCCAGGCCATTTCTTGAGACAATTTGGGCAGTCAGATCGCGAACAGATTGATAACTCAAATAAAGAGGCATCGGTTACTCAGATTTTGGCCCTGCTTAATGGTTTTACTCAGCATCATGTACTCAATGGCAAGTCTAAATTGATGAAAGATATAGCTAAGGGCAAAACAGTCGATGCGCGGGTGCAGACTATTTTCTTAACCTTGCTCAATCGTTATCCAACAAATCCAGAAATGAAGATGGCAAAGAATGGCGTGCAGCAACATCAATCGAAATATTATAGCGACTTAGTGTGGGCATTGGTCAACACTAATGAATTTATGTTTGTGCAGTGAGGTAGATCATGAGACAAAAAGACATTGCCAATAAATTAGATCAACAAGACCGCCGTACTTTTATGGCCAATATGGCCAAGCTAGGTTTGGGCTTATCTATTTTGCCATTGTCTAGCTTCTTGCCTGGTCAGGAGCCAGTGCCGAGTCTAGCTGAATTAGCTGAGGGCGGTGAGCGTAATCGACCTACAGCCAAAAACGTCATTTACCTTTATATGGCTGGTGGCATGAGTCACTTGGATACCTTTGATACCAAGCCGGGTAGTGATCACCAAGGACCAGTTAAATCAATTAAATCGAGTGCTGACGGTGTTCAAATTAGTGAATATTTACCATTTTTATCCAAGCAAATGCATCATGTAGCTATTATTAATTCTATGTTCTCTGACCAAGGCGCACATGGACCTGGTAATTATTTTATGCACACCAGCTACAAGCAGCGTGCAACCATACAGCATCCAGCGTTGGGTTCGTGGCTCATGCATTTATCGGGCCAACGTAACGGTACCTTGCCGGGTAACGTGTTGATTGGTGGGGGAAGCGATCATCCAGGTAGTGGTTATATGGAAGCAAAATATGCTCCACTTCCAATTGGTGATCCAAGCAAAGGACTTCAATACAGTCGTCGAGCAGTGGGCCGTGAACAATTCGATCGTCGCATGAGTATTACCGAGCAGATGAACAAATCATTTCAGGATAAATACAAGACTAAAGGTGTTCGCGCTTACCGTGATATGTATCAAGATGCTTTGGCTTTAATGGATAGTAAAGATCTCGAAGCATTTGATCTCAATAAAGAGTCAGCCATGTTGCGTGAGCAATATGGTAACAGTTCTTTTGGCCGCGGTTGTTTGCTTGCGCGTCGTATGGTCGAAAACGGTATACGATTTGTTGAGGTTAATCTTGGTGGCTGGGATACGCACAACGATAATTTTGAAAATGTTGGTAATCGTGGAGCAGATTTAGATCGTGGTCTGAGTAATTTACTCTTGGATCTTGAGCGTCGAGGATTGCTAGAAGAAACATTGGTAGTGTTGGCTACCGAATTTGGTCGCACGCCAACCATCACTGAAACCGATGGTCGTAATCACCATCCAACGGCGTTTACCTGTCTCTTAGCAGGTGGTGGCGTAAAAGGTGGTCAGAAATATGGCAAGACTGATGCGAATGGTGCTAAGGTTGTAGAAAATAAAGTCATGGTTCCTGATTTTAATGCGACTATTGCCTACGCACTCGGATTGCCGTTAGATAAGACTGTCTTTTCTCCAAGTGGTAGGCCGTTTACTGTTGCACATAAAGGTAGGCCGTTAACAACGTTGTTTTAATGGGACTATTCAAGCGACTAAAAGAACTTAGACTAGTAGTCATGAAGCAGCTCTGTCAGTGTTTAGTGATGGTTCCATTGCTATTGTTGATGGTACATCCAGTCATCGCTAGTGAACTGGTACCCGTCGCTGCATTTACCGATGCGCCAACGATTAAATTCCTGGGTCGCTTGCATGTGTTGGTGCTTCATTTCCCAATTGCCATTTTACTTTTAGCATTTTTCTCGTCGTTTTTACGTTTATGTCGTATTCGATTATTTGATGATAAAGCGCAATTAGGATTACTCTTGTTTGGTAGTTTAAGTGCCTTGGTCACGGTTGCCTTTGGTTTAATTCTGGCTCAAGAGGATGATCCAACGGATGCTATTCGCTGGCACATGTACACAGGAATTGCTGCCTTTGCGACGTCGCTTATGGCATTGTTCACTTTCAAAGCTGGATTAGTTAAAAAATCAGCAGCTAACACTACGATGTATGCTGGATCAGCGATTTTATGCACAGTCTGTTTATTTTGGAGCGGTCATCTGGGCGGTGAATTGTCGCATGGTAAAAAGTTCTTTAGTGAATATGCGCCATGGACTGAACCTCGAAAACCAAAAGAGAAAAAGCCGGTTGATGAGCCAGAGACTGACACTGCTCAAATGGAAACGGCTCAATTAAATAACGCAAATGAAGATGGTCAAAAAACGGCAGCAACAGAGCCGGCTCAAGGACAAGATAATGAACCGACAGATGACGCCAATGATGATATGAATGCAAGCGTAGATCCCATGATGTCGACTGATAACTCAGAAAAGGCGTCAGAAGATGATATGGCACCAGCGGCAACACAAACGCCAGCACTTAGCAAAGCAGCAAAAGAAAATGCAGAATTATTTGTCAAGCATGTTGAACCAATTTTGGCGGCACGTTGTTATGAATGCCATGGTGCTTCAAAGCAAAAGAGTGATTTGCGTTTAGACTCACCTGAATTTATTCGCATCGGTGGTAATGGAGGCGAAGTGGTGGTATCCGGTCAACCAGAGCGCAGTACGCTGTATACGCTTGCAGTCTTGGATGAGGATGACCCTGATATAATGCCGCCAAAGGGTAAGCCATTAAGTAAAAAACAATTAGAGGTAATTCATAAATGGATTGTTGGTGGCGCATTTTATGGTGATGAGGCTCAGCGTAAACAAGCGCCGAAACAAAAGAAGGATACGCGCGTTAGTAAACTAGAAAAAGAGAGTTCAGGTATTGCGAAGCCATTAGACAAGATATTGAAGTCGATTCGTGATACAGGCGTACATGTAAATCCATTAACAAGTAATGGGGCGCTTTTGGAATTGGATATGCGCTTTCATAAAAAACCGTTATCGTCGTATCCTACAATGTTGAAAGATATTCAGCAAAATGTTCGCTGGTTAGACATAGGTCGTACTGCAGCCAATGATCAAGTTATGGCTGAAATTGCTAAGTTTAACAAATTACAACGACTTTATCTCCATGAAACAAAGATTGGTGATGCTGGCATGGCGCATATTGCCAAGCTCAAGGATTTAGAGGTGCTTAACTTGTATAAATGCAATGTGACCGACGCCGGTATCAAACAATTGCATGGATTAAAGAATTTGAAGAAGGTCTATGTCTGGCAAACCAAGGTGACGCCTGCTGGAATTAAGGCCTTACAAAAAGCACTGCCTAAATTAGACATAAACACCGGCAAATAAGCACGCTTTGAATTTGACTCAGCTAAGGCTTCAATACAACCGTAGGCCGCAGGGGGTCGCGTGTATAATTTTGACGAACCGATAGATCGCTTTCATTCCGATGCTTATAAGTGGAACCGCTATGCAGAAGGTGTTAATCCACATTGGGTAGCGGAT
>JANQLF010000122.1 GCA_028280785.1 Planctomycetota bacterium | reverse complement strand
TGCTGGTTGCTGGTTGCTGGTTGCTGGTTGCTGGTTGCTGGTTGCTGGTTGCTGGTTGCTGGTTGCTGGTTGCTGGATGCTGGTTGCTGGTTGCTGGTTGCTGGTTGCTGGTTGCTGGTGGCTGGTTGCTGGTTGCTGGTTGCTTCAGTGAACCCCTACCAACGCACAACTCGTTCTCCTTATTTCGTCCAGCTTAATGCCAGTGCTCGTGGTCAAGGATTCACGGCGTCGCTACGCGTCCTTGACCCCTGCGCGCTGACATTCGCAGAACTCCATAAGGAGAACACATGAGTCATTTCACTGACCTTCGGGTCTTTCAACAGGCACGTCAAAACCTCAAAGACATTGCCCACATCTGCAATCGCATTCAGCAATTTGGTGATATTAAAAATCAAGCCCAGCGCTCAGCCATCTCGGTGGTTTCAAACATCGCTGAGGGAGCAGGCAACAACAGCAATAAACAATTCATCCACTTCCTGGGAATCGCTCGCGGATCGAATAACGAACTACTCACCCAAATAATAATCCTCAAAGACTTAAATCACAAACACATCAACGACGAATTAATTAACAACATCAACCACACTGGGAAAATGCTCACCAAATTAATCGAATACCTCAAACATACCTGAGGCCGCAACCGCGAGCAAAGCGAGCCAGTTGCAAAACGCATAATAATTAAAATGCAAAAATGAAACTGGCGCGGAACCACGCTAGTAGGTTACGCGCCAGAAATGGCAAGAGTGCCGAAGATGCAAGGCGTCCGAGGACGACGCATACATCAGTATGCTAGGACGAGGCAACGCAGCAGATTTGGTGCTATTGCCATTTGTGGGTTATTTTTTGTGGATTATTTCCCAGAGCTCGTTTCCGAGCTCCCATTCGTGATAGTCACGAATACGTGGCGGCGCGAAGTTAACCTCACGGGCCTCAAGTAAGTCGCTTGGGTTGCCAAGGCCTTTACCGGTTTGCTGACGCTCGTATTCACGAACCGCGTCATAAACCAGAATGGCGTATTTCCATGGCATGCCTGAGAAGCAGTTGATGACCACTGGGTCCTCATCTTTACGCAATGCAGAACCTTGCTCGCGCTTCTTGAGCTCTTCGTGCAGATAAGCATGTACTTCTTGAACGACTGCCCACTTTTTAGCATCAGAAGAACCGAAGCTCAATAAGTGTCCTTGAATTTCAATTTCGAGACCAGCACCAACGCGACATTTTGCTACGCGTACTTCACGTTTGGTTTTCCATTCGTTGTCATAAAAAGATGGTTGTTGTCCGCGCGACATACCTGCGGGATAAACCATGATATTGCAGTCTTCAGGTGGTTCGATGTCCTGTTGACTCGTATTGGCCTGACCTTTATTGGTCGGCAATAAACTCGTTATGAATTTTTCGTCTGGAATAAATTTAGTTGTTAACAGGAAGAAAATCAAAAGCAGGAAGATGATGTCAATCATCGGCGTCATATCCGGCTTAATTTCTTCATCCTCTTCTCGTACATTAACAGCCATGCTTAATCCCCTTAATCCTTCTTGGGTTTACGCGAGGTGAAGCGAATATCGATGAATGACTTCATATCGGCAGGGCTGGCATGTTTTTTAGGTAACATGTGCTTGCCATTCGCATCAGGAAAACAGTCGATGGTGTCAGACATCACCTGCTGCACTTCTTGAACGATGCGATATTCACACTCAGAGTCCGCGCGAATTTCGACAGCCACCATTGGTAATTGAATACCAGTTTTATTGGGGTCGTCATATTTGTCTGCTGCATTATAAACGCGATCTAAGAATTGACGTAATTTTTGGTAAGAACTGAAATCATTATAACCATCACCAGTCCATGTTGCATTTTTACCGATAGTAATGGTATGACG
Organism: Planctomycetota bacterium; assembly: GCA_028280785.1. Taxonomy (GTDB): domain Bacteria; phylum Planctomycetota; class UBA11346; order UBA11346; family UBA11346; genus JANQLF01. The sequence continues at coordinate 92,075 of JANQLF010000122.1, read as the reverse complement.
CGGTGGTTTGCCTTTAAATTGGCTGGTTTGCGTCGTACCCGCTACATTAATCACAACCTTTGACCAACCTGGAGGCAACTCGGTTTTTAAAGCTGTCTTTGTTGGAGGAACAGTGATTTTTTCAGGGCGTAAGTCAGAAGTGATTTTACCGGCAAGGATGAAGAAGATAATGATCAAGAAGATCATATCGATCATCGGGGTTAAATCGATTTCGTCCTTAGCCTGTTCAATTTTCTTTTTAGCCATAATTAATACTCCGCTTTGTCTTTAATCCTTATTTATTGACCGCGGAAATAATCGAGTACTTCGCTGGTTAAAACGCCAGCTTCAAGCACACAACGGTTTACACGTGCGCGCAAGATGAAGAACAAGGTTAACATTGGAATAGCAATGATCAGACCCATAGCGGTTGTAATCATCGCACCACCGATGTCGTCAGCGAGCAAACCAGGGTCAGGAGTACCACCAGCCGTCGCCATTTTAAAGAACGCACCAATCATCCCCCATACGGTACCAAGCAGTCCAAGCATCGGACCAAGACCGGCGAAGAGTGATAGCCAGTTCACTTGTGCCATCAGTAAGTTGTGTTGGGCTGCACCGACAGTTTCAGCTGACTCGCGCATCGCTTCATAACCAAAGTCTTTTTTATCCAGTGCGGAAAATAAAACTTGGCCGAGCATGCTGTCATCATTTTGAACGATGCCGATTGCTTCATCGAGTGCATCATCGTTAACGCCTTCGCCGAAAATATTATGCATGTCATCAGCAAGACCTGGTGGCAGCAAAATATCATCTTTGATCGACATCAAACGGTGGATTGCGATACTCAAACCAATCACCGAAACTAAGAGCAGAACCCAAGCTACAGGACCTGAAGAGAAGACACGAGCGATCAAAGATTTTTGACCACCACCGCCACCTTCGGTACCAGCATCAGCTGCTGCTGCGCCTGCTTCTGCGGCGCCTATAGAGACGAAGAACCCAGCAATAGCGAGCAGGGCAATGACTGAGAGAGTAGTATAGATAAAGCGAGACATTGTTGTCCTTCCTTCTGCGGAAAACCGTTTTTGAGCCTTAATTAATGCGGTCAAAGGTCTAAGGCTCACCGTCTCAAGCAGCAAGTACTTGGGACAGGCCTGTCAAAGGCTGTGCATCACAGAATTTGAGCTGGCAAGAGGGAAAACGCTACAGGTTCACCTCAGTTCACTCAGCCTTGGCCTCTTTACCCTCTACTGTCTCACCCTGTTGCCCATGACTACGCATGGCTGGGAACAGAATCACGTCACGAATGCTCTGCTGGTTGGTCAAAAGCATTACTAAGCGGTCAATACCAATGCCTTGACCCCCTGTAACCGGCAAACCATGGTCCAAGGCTTCACAATAGTCCTCATCGATCAGACCGTCGATCCCAGCCTCATCGTCCTTGGCTGCATCAGCCTCTTCGAGCTGTTCATTGAAGCGCTGGCGTTGGATATCCGGGTCGTTGAGTTCGCTGTAGGCATTACCGATCTCCATGCAGCCGATGAAGAGCTCGAAGCGCATGGTCTTATCCGGATTGTCGGGCCAGGTCCGACATAAGGGCGTTAACCAGGTCGGCTGGTTGGTAATGAAGGTTGGTTGTTTGAGGTGTGGCTCTACCAATTCTTCCCAAACCTCATTGGCTAAGCGATCGTAGGTCGCAAAATCTTTTTCTTTGAGGCCAAGCTCTTTGGCCTTGGCCTTCACGGCATCTTGATCGTCGTATTTAATGCCAGCAAATTCTTCTAAGGCATCATGATAATCGATGCGCTTAAATGGCTGATCTAAATCGACTTTTAAATCACCAAATTGAATCTGGCGCGTGCCGAGTACATCATCAGCAACATGACGGAATAATTCTTCAGTCAGATCCATCATATATTCGTGATTAGCGTATGCCTGATACCACTCAATCATCGTGAATTCAGGATTATGACGCGGGCTCAGGCCTTCATTACGGAAATTACGATTAATTTCAAAAACACGTTCCATACCACCAACGATTAATCGCTTCAGGTGTAATTCTGGAGCTATGCGCAAATAACGATCTTCGCTGAGTGCGTTAAAATGCGTAACAAAGGGACGTGCTGCCGCGCCACCTAATACTTCATGCATCATTGGTGTTTCGACTTCGAGGAAGTCGCGGTCGGTAAAAAAACGACGGACGCTACTGATAATACGTGAACGCTGCATAAAAACCGATAGCGCTCCATCATTCATCATTAAATCAACGTAGCGTTTACGCTGACGCATCTCTGGGGATAAAATTCCTGAAGAGGCACCCGCTTGCTGTGGTGGTGGCAACATAGATTTGCCAAGCACCTGAATTTCTTCCACAAAAATACTAATCTCACCGGTTTTGGTACGACCAATCGCACCGGTTACTCCAATCCAATCAGACAAATCTAAGCAACGCACAATTTCCCACTGCTCTTCACCAAGCGTGGTCTTTTCTAAATACAGTTGAATACCGCGTTGTTTCTTATTGGCCGGATCCTCGATATCTTCAACGCCATCTAATTGTTGTTGGCGGTAGACATCTGCGCGGCTGCGATCGTATAATGTAGAGAAACGTAATTTACCGCCGGCCTTACGAATATTACCAACACGGCCAGCGCATTTGACCACTTCACCCTTCGGCTGCTCATCTTCTTGCTGCTCAGGTGCAAGTTCACGCGCCGCAGCCACGCTGTGACTCGGGGTAAAAACCTGACCGAATGGATCGATACCTTGTTCGCGTAATTGCGCTGCTTTATCAGCACGCGCTTTGCGAAATTGATTGTTTTCTCCAGCCATACTCAACTCCACAGTTCTGGCGTGGCCGAGAGACTAAGCCCAGCTCCAGCGAGTCCAGTTGGAGCAAGGTATTAAAAAAGCCCCGCTCAATGAGCAGGGCTTTTTAATTTCAATTCAAGAAGGCTTACAATTCCGCTTCAATTTCTTCGAACAATATGATGTCGGCTTTAACCGAAATGATGGTCTTGGTTTCAACTTCACTGCGACCGTTACCAGAGAACAAGCGACCCAAGAATGGGATGTGGCTCAAGAACGGAACACCTTGATGCGAACGGCTACTAGACGCGTTGGTCAAACCAGCCACCAACATGGTACCACCATCAGGTAAAGTAACCGATGTTTGCACACTGCGGTAAGAAACCTCAGGTGCCGTTAATGGGTAGTTCAAACCAACAGGTAAGTTACCAGGTACGTTTGGGTTACCGTTACCAGCGTTTGCTGAACCGAACAAGGTATCTGAGGTTAAGTTAAACTCACGGAATTGTTCGAGAATCGCGTTGGTTGGTTGTAAGGTTAAAGTCACGTATTTGCGGTCTGCAGAAGCAATCGCTTCAACATCAAGCACGGTACCAAAAGCCAAAACCGAAATGACTGGGTCATATTGGTCACCAACAACGTCGTAGTCAGAAACATAGGACTGTTGGACTAACTGTACTAAGTGAGCACGTTGGCCATTGAATAGGGTAATGCGTGGTTCAACTGACACGTTAGCGCGATCACTTTGTTCAACCGCATTAACAACCAAGCTAGCAATTAAACCTTCAGGATCTTGATCCATGAAAATATTTAATTGACCATCGAAACCAAAACCTTCTGGGTTACCAAAGCTGGTCGGTTCAAAGTAATTTGAAATACCGTCATTGTTAACTTCACCAACACCTGAGTTACGATCATTGTTAGCATAGAAACCAAGTGGTAATGGACGCGCAGGTGAAGCAATATTTTGCGGCGTTACCGTAAAGCTACTATAGTCACGCCATTGCATGGTAATTAATTCAAGCATCGAGTCGGTGACATCGAGCCACTTCACTTGCACACTGATTTGCACACCACGTTGGTGACGCAAGCGACGTAATAATTCATCAACTTGTGCATGCACGTCAGGTGTTTGGGTAACAACCATATTACCATTGTATTCTTCAATGGAGATACCGTCTTGGTCCCAAGAATCTGGCGAAACCACTTCTTGTAATAAATCGATGAAGTCATCAATTTCTTCGGTGTCTTCACCTTCGATCTCAGTAACTAAGTTACCTTCATCAGAACCAGGTTCTGGAATGGTCATACGTGGACCAGGGAACATGGTTAATGGATTAATTAAGTCACGGATATCATAAATAACCATGGTTGCATCGCCGCGAAGACCATCTTCATTAGAGATGTACACGGCCTCATCTTGCAATGAATAACGCAACTCGGTGAGCGTCATGATAAATTCAAGCGCGCTCTTTAATTTCACATTCGACATTTCCATGGTAATTGGTGGAATGTCGCCTTCAGCGATAACTTCAGGGTCTAAAATAATGTTCACGTCCGTTTGTTGCTGCAAGAATTGAACAACGTCGTTGATGTCATTATCTTGGAAATTAAGGGTTAATTTTTGTTCCAACTTATTGATGATTTCTTGGCGCCAGGCTGCTTCGGTATCATCAAGCCCAGTACGTGAAGGTGCAGAACGTCGTGCATCAATTTCATGCCATTCATCGCTGTACTGGACTAGTTCCAGCTGGGGGAGCATATCCTCCTGAATTTGCTCAGAAAGACGAAGATGCTCTTCATCCCACAAGTCAGCGGTGATTTGACGTAAGTAAACGTGACGTTCACGGCGAGCGCGAACTAACATGTCATGAGCACGTGCTTCAGATGGATTAATTTTTAATACATTTTGGCAGTATAAAATGGCTTCATCGTAATTACGACGGGCACGCGCTTTTTGTGCGCGTGCTAACATCGCATCGATACGGTTTTTCTCGAGGCGTAAATTATAATCGCGTAATTCTTGCTGACGTTGTTGTGCCTGTGCATTTGCTTCGCTCGCATCAGCAAGATCCGCTGCATGGCTACGCTTGTCAGTTTCTTCGATTAAAGCTTCTACTTCACGCAGACGTGGTTCACGATTCAGATTAGCAATCGGTAAGTTTTGCAAACGTACCTTTGCCATGTTGAAGCTCTTCTTCGCCTGGCTGTATTCTTCACGCATCAAGTGGGTCTTACCCTCTTCGATGCGTTGTTCGATTTCGATTAAGAGACGTTGATGCTCAACTGATAAGGTATCAGCGATGTTATCGGCCATCACATCACGTGGATCGCCAATGGCGCCAGCAGCAGCAGCAACTTCACGCAGCTTCTTGCGGTAGCCATCGTTATTCGGCTCTGCGTCAACAGCAACACGCAGATGATTGATGGCATCATCGAGGCGGTTCTCGGCGTAAGCTTTGAGGCCTTGGTCGTAGTTAAATTTGGCCACCGCTGAGTTGCCGTCTTTGGCTCGCTCAAGAGCAGCTGCCAGTTCCTTCAGACGATCATCTGCCGTAACCACTGGTGCAGGGGTTGGCTTCGGGTCATCTTCAGTCGTTTTGACGGTATCATCGGTTGCTGGCTCGGTCGCCGCATCCTCAGCCATCGCAAAGGTCTGACATGAAACAAGCAAAGCTACACTTGGGACCAAGTGCAGTAAGCGCTGTTTCCAACTTATGTTATGTGTATTCACTGTAACGTCTCCAATTCCGAGAACATGATAATCTTAGGAGTCACCATCAGATACAGGGATTGACGTGATTCACGTATAGCCCTGCGACCAAACAAACGACCTATGAACGGCAGATTACCAAGTACCGGTATTTGCGCATAGGAATTTTGCTCGATGTGCTCACCGAATCCACCAGCCAAAATCGTGCCTCGATCGGGGATCATGACACGCGTGCGGACCTGTTTACTGCGTACAATCGGCAGTTCGATGGGGAAGGCCATCTCTGAAGGCGGACGCCCCAGAGCACCAGCATTGAACTGCTGAATGGCAACAATAACGGCAATGTCGAACTCAACCGTGGTGAAGCTCGGACGCAGGTCCAAGCTCACGTATTTGCGGTCTGAGCTCACAAATGGTTTGATATCAAGAGCGGCACCAACGTTGAGGATGCCAATTTGTGGATCGAGGCGGCTGATCTGACCATTACCACCACCAACAGCACCTGATTCCACATCATAGTCACGGATGTAGGCGATGCTGCGGGCCATAAAGGCATTAGCGCGAGCCGCGTTATGAACGGTCAGTGAGACCTCTTCGAGGACGCGACCCTTTTCTTTGATCTGGAAGGCTTCAAAGACTGCAACCATTTGAATGGCGTCGATGACCGCGAAGTCCAAGCGCAAACCACGATCCAAGATTGTTTGCGCAGTCGAGACAGCTGAACCTGGCAGCACATGCTCAACATTAATGCCAAAATCGACGTCATCATCAGGGTCACGTGGACGACTCGGATGAATGGCTTCGTTAACTACATTGTCTAAACGACCTTCGTTTAAAAAGTTTAAACCAATTTCTTCAACAAAGATATCGCTGATGGTTACCCAACGAGCACTAATATTAACTAATAAATCATTCGCATCGCGCATGCCATGAATAAATTCGCGAATCAATAAATGGGTATCAGCATTAGCAGTGATCATCAATGTAGAACCACGAACGCGAATGCCCCAGTCATCGTGATCTTCCCAACCAATTGGGTTAACTGTTTCTTGCAATAAATCGATTAAATCTTCAGGAGCGATGCCGCCATCGGTATCGAAACCATCATCTTCACTGAATAAACCGGCACCACCACTCGCGCCTGATTGTCCGCTGCCAAGTACCAGTTCGACTCCTGGGAAATCAGGGGCAGCATAAACTAACTGACCAACATCGTAAATACGAGTAACCGGCTCTTGTTCTTGCGGTGGTCCGAAATAAATCGCTTCGTTATAATATTCCCACTGGCTATCTGCTTGCTGTGCTAGCCACGATAAAATATTACCGATGGTCATATTACGCGCTTGAATATTGACGACCGTTCCAGATGCACGGACATCGGGATCAACAACAATATTAACGCCTAGACGTGTACTTAAAAAATCGAGTGCATCACCAATATCTTGATCTTCGAAATTCACCGAGGTGCGCTCAGCCATTTTATTTTGCAGTGCTACTTTCCAATCAGGTATATCGATTTCATAGTAAGACACTTCACGCGTGTTAATACGCGTATTCCAATCTTCTGGGTAAATCGGCATGCCATCCCAAGCTTTAGGAATCAAACCTTCATGCATCTGATGGCGAATTTCACGCTTGAGATTCTCCATGCTTTCATCGAAACTCAGCTGACGTTGCTTGTGCGCTAAATCGACAACATGCATGAACATAGTGTCAGCTGCTGGATTTGCTGGATAATCGCGAACTAAATTACGGCTTAATACCAGAGCACGCTCGTATAAGGCTTTTTTAACTAAATCTGAAATACGCGCCAAACGTTGTTCAAAAATATTACGTTCGCGCACTTCATTATCCTGCACCACCGCAACCATGCGACGCTGATTTTCAAGGCGTTGTTTTTCACGCTCCGCTAACTCATTGTCTTTGCGCGCACGAAATAATAAGACGCGCAATTCATGCAAACGTGAAACATCGGTATTCGTCAAGGCTTGCTTGGTTCGATTATGCAAAGCCTCTGCATAATCTAATTCATCAAGTGCTAATTGTATTTGCCCTTTTTTATAAAACTGTTCGGCACGTAACATGTGCGTCTGCGCTTCAACAGCCATTAATTGGTGTTCGACAAAATAACTAAATCCTGCGTCAGGACGCTCCAATCCAACTTCCACAATTTTGCGACGGATATCATAATCACCTGGAGTGATTTTTAAAACTTGCGAGTATTTTTGACGTGCATCAGCAAAACGACCAGCTTCTTCGAGCTTCTTTGCCTCATGTAGCAGCGCCATGATTTCGGCATCAACGTTGCCATCAGTTTTTGTTGGCGTTGTTTTTATTTCTTCTGCCTGCAACGAAATAAATGCCATGAGCAAAAGGACCTGACAGAGAGTCAGGCCCTTGTTAATTAAAACAGCGGTGCTCATTAGCTTCACTAAACGAAAACCTTTTACAGTCTATTAGTTCAGCGACTCGCGTTCTGCGAGGTCAATGATCTCAGCAGTCAGCAAGTAGTAGAGACGACGGTTATCATCGTAGACACCGTTACGACCGAAGAGACGGCCTAAGAACGGAATGTGTGCCAAGAATGGAATACCGGCGTGTGAACGTTGACGTACCGCATTGGTAAAGCCACCGATCGCCAAGGTACCTTTATCAGGCAACATCACGGTCGAACGCATGGTACGAATTTCGATAACTGGCAATTCGATTGGTAAGAACAGCGACACACCAAAGTTCGCAACGGTGGTTAATGCAACCAACTGAGCGATATCGGTACGTAATAAAATCGCTGATGATGGGCGAACTTCCATGGTGATGTATTTACGGTCAGAAGACACAACTGGGCGTACGTCGAGTAGCGTACCAAAATTCAAGATTCGAATTTGTGGGTCGAGTGTACCGTTACCACCAGAACCAGTTTGCACGTCATAGTCAAAGATATAGGCGAATTGGTTAACAAAGGTCGCGTTTGCACGTTGACCATTAAAGCAGGTGATTTCTGGCGCTTCTAAGATTTGTGAATCGTTTTCAGACTCAGCAGCAATTAACAGCGCATTAACCTGTGGTAAGTCAAACGAGCCATCGTAGTTCAAGTCATGTGTATAAAATAAACCAGTTAACTGTGGATCGAAACCGTTGGTGGTTCGACGTGGTGGCAAGTTGTTATCAGATGAGCCAAGGAACTCAGCGCTGCGGTTGTCATTCGCAATCGTCCAATCAACACCAATTTCTTCGAAGAAGCCTTTGGTCACATCAAGTAAACGAATTTGTAAATGCACCTGCAAGCTTTGCTGGTTACGCAAGCTCACCAATAATTGACCAATTAAATCATGAACTTCACTGGTTTGGCTCACAAAGAGCGTACCACCAGCGCGGGTTGTGATACCAACACCGTCTTCATCCCAAGAATCAATCGCCACACTTTCTTGAATAAAGTCAGCAATTTCTTCAGGGTCGATACCGCCTTCATCATCATCAAAGCCAGCATCAGCGAATAAACTTGCACCACCGCCAGAAGTACCAGCAGCGTTGTAAGCAAGCTCAAGACCTGGGAAGTCACGAACTGGAGAAGTTAAGTCACTGATGTCGTACATGCGCAGTAAAATATCGCCACGTACATCTTCAGTTGAAATGAAAATTGCTTCATCACGAATAGCCATTTTCAAATCAGTAACTTCTAAAATCCACTTCAGTGCTGTGCGCAGCTTCATGTTGGTAGCGCGCAGCGTGATTGGTGGAGGATCGCTTTCAAAAATTTCGTTAGCAATAATGAAGTTCACACCGGTCTGATTACGCAAAAAGGCAATCGCATCTTCAAGTGGTGTGTCTTCAAAGTTAACCGTTACCACTTCATCTAAGCGGTCGCGTAAAACCTGTACCCATGGCTCTTCGGTATCGTCGCCCAACTCTGTTGGCTTACGCAATGATTTCTTGAACCAATCTTCAGGATACAGCAACACATCGACTTGTGGAATTAAAGTCTGATGCATTTCTTCATTCACACGTGCTAAACGCTCAGCGCGCTCTTCACGAATATAATCTTCGAATTGAACGTGACCGGCACGACGCGCACGTAAGTACATGCTACGCGCATCTTCGCGGCGGCGATCCATTTCATAGGCATCCCATGCTAAGGTTTGCGCACGAGAAAAATCGTGACGATTATAGGCTTGTGCAGCACGGTATAAAATTTGATTAACTTTTTGTGCAAGAGCCTGCTCTTGCATTTGGGTCTTTTCTTTTTGTAAGGCTAACGCTTTCGCACGTGCTTGATTGGTACGATCCAAATCTTCTTCACGAATTTTAGCTTCGGCCATGCGTAATTTACGTTCAACTTCTTTTGGTAATTCACCCCAGTCAAAACGATAGGTAAACGTACGCATTTGAATCGATACACGATCGTAACGGTCAAAGGCATTGGCATAATCACCAGCAGCAAAAAATTCATCGCCTTCGTTGAGCATGCGAATCATGCGCACTGCTTGCTCTTGGAGCGCAACATTTTGTTGCATGTTAGCGTAGGTCGCCAATTGCTGTAAAGCGTTACCGCGCTTACCTAAAACCGAATAAATATTATTACGCAATTGCTGCGCTAATTTGTGCTCTGGAAATAAACGAATAGCACGGTCGATTTCTTTTTTCGCTTCTTGGAAACGCGTTGCATCGTAATAGGCCTTAGCTTGCACATAGGCTGCATCGGCTTGGGCATAACGTGCTGAGGTATCGAGGTCCGCTTCGTTGCCAACTTCTTCAAGCAACTCCGCTGCTGTCTTTGGTTTAGGTTGAGCTTCTTCTGCTTGTAAAGCAGGCCAACACAACATTGCTGTCATGGTGGCTACCATGGTCAATTGACGCTTCATCATAACATTCCTCGCTCTAGGCGATCTGGGCCGATTAGACTAGATAGCGGTCAAGCCCTTACCAAGTAAGGATGGGCACTGCCCCTAGCGGTGTCTGCCACTGTGTCTCATCACCTAAGTCCTTATTTTTACAAGTGATTAGGTCTATATTTCTTAGTCAAAACGCACGACTAATGGTGCCGTATTTGACCTCTATCGGCATCTGTCGCTTTCAGCCACAAAAAAAGGCCTGAATCAGCAGATTCAGGCCTTTTGTATGCTTCTTAGTTGCCATCTGGCGGTGGTTCTTGGCCGTCTGGCGGTGCTTCGCCATCTTCACCCTCGCCACCTTCCGGAACTTCTGGCTCTTCGACCTTCGGTGGTTTCACCTCGGTAGACTTCATTTTCTTATTCACGTGGTCATACCAGACGATGCGACCATCAGCAAAAACGAAGTATGGCACGTCGGTTTGGAAGTCCTCAGGCACACCATCTGGTGGAATTTTATCCGCTGGCCACTCAACCGGTTTTTCTGGTTCTAAAATAGGCTGCGTGAACTCAGTTGGATCGCCATCTTTAAATTCTTCAGTTTCATTAACCTTTTGTTGAATGAGCGGATAACAGAATTGAGGATTACGATTCGGAGTCAATTTATCCAAACGAATGATTTGAATATTTTCAACACCATTATTCAACGTTACAACATGATAATTAGTACGTGCTTTTTCATTAAGATACAAGATGGTCTTTCCATCAACATTTTTCTTTTTCACTTCGTAATAATAAATGCGACGACCTTCGATATTTAAATCAGCAACTACCCAATCTGTTTGGAAATTCACCAAGCGTAAACCACCATCTGGTGCATTGCGTAATTTAACTGGAATACCTTTCTGGCCCTCTGGCGGTGTTCCTAATTTATCACCAACCTTAACATTTTTAATTTCCAATGCTTCGGTCCAGCCAAGAATTTTACCGTTGCGATCACGTACCATTTTCATCATATAGACACGCAATGTCGGATCAGTGCCACCAAGTGCACTAATTTGTTTTACTGCAAATATAATATCTGATTCCGTTTGCTCGACGGTACCTGCTTCACCAGCACGGCCAATATAAAGTTTTTCGGTTTTACCAAGAGTAACACGATGCATATCAGGAACTGTTTTCGGTTCTACCGCTTTGAGACGACCTTTAATGCGTCCAGCACCTTGAGCCCACACAAAACGATCGATCTGTCCTGTATATTCACCATCATAAACAATAGTCTCTTCACCGAGCTCAGCTGGGCCTTCTTCGCGTACACCTGTTGCCGCAACAATTAATGAAGCGCGGTACGAATATTGCTGTTTACCTTGTACACCATTATGACGGAATTCTGGAGGTGTCATAGATTCATCTCTGAAAATATGCACGCCATCTTTAAGGCCAACGCTCTTCAGTGGACGCCAAGCGCCTTTTCCACCAACTTGATATTCTACTTTTACACCTAACCAACGCGCAGTATTGGTGACGGTTTTACCGCCTTTCAATGCACGCTCCCATTCAATTTCGTCGCCGGTTTGCACCTCATCGCCGCCTTTACCGCCACGACGATCTGGCATTTCAACCGTGACTAAAATCGAACCAACTTCATCCTCAGCAGTCACCGATGGAGAGAGCACTTCATAGATAGAGAAAACCGTGCGGTCATCGGTGCTACCTTCTACGATGTCAGGATGTGCAGTTAACCACTGCAAGGTATCGGCAAAATCAACTAAAACTGCTAAACGATTTTGAATAACACCAGTATAATCCATCGGCTTCTCAGGAATTGGTGCTGGTTTTGCCGTGTAATCTTTAGCTTCTTTGATTTTCTTATCGATATTAATTTTTTCTGCCTGCTTTTTAGGCAAGGTTTTACCATCGCTGTTTACACCGCTAATCCACATGCCTAAAATTATCAAAACGATTAGGAGAACGAGCTTTTCCCCATGTTGCATTAACAAGACCTTCATTGCTGACCTCCTTGATAATCCAATATGGCTAATTTAAGCGTCATGATGATGTCACTATCCATAGCCTTGACACTATCACGCCTACGATTTCGTGGCTGTGACCATTGGCTACCATGGACGATAAAAATTGGGGTCTGGCTTTTCTCGATATTTGCAGTCAGCGCTAATAACGCTGATGCTGAGCCGCGTGCTTTCAATGTACAAGTAATCGCACGACCACCTTTGACACCAATTGTATTTTCGCTGTCCCATTTAACTGCATTAGTGCCCCACATAATTTCTTCAATTTTGGGGCGTACCACACCTTCGGGTGGAATGACAAAGTTGGTTTCACCAAATGCCATTAAGCGATTATTTAATAAGGAACCCTCTGACTCGAGCGCAGCTTTCACAATCGCGTTGGTGATATGAAAACGCGTAGTAATAATTGGATGCTCTTCAGTCGTTGGGAATTGTGCTCCTTTGGTGTAAAAACCACAAATTTTTCGCACGGCATTATTGGACCGAAGGATCTCCTCCATCGCTTCCTCATCCTTAGCCTTGGCTTTGGCAAATGGATCATTAGTTGGCGGTTGCAGTTGATTGTTATCTTTTAACTGTTTCAGCAGTGCAGTCGTCTTTGCGATATACGCAGTATACCAATCAGCCAATAAATTGGTGCGTCTAATTGGTTCATGTAGAATTTCGCTGCTCTTCTTTAATTTATCTTCAACATTTTTCTTATGGGTTTTTAAGTTTTTATCGACTTGCTGTAAGCCTGGCATCCAACTGTCAGATACCAAGTAACTTTGTTTAATATTATTGAAATAGTCAACATTATCGATAGCGAAGCTTGATGGAGGCAACTGCTTAGTGCGATTGACATAACCTTTATCAAAGGAGTCAACTGCATCATTTAAAGCTCTAGTTGCCTTATACACATCTTTGCCGTCATCATTAACTGGCTGCATCACCGTGATCAGCACCAATTCGATTATCAACACAACACCGCAGATAATCCAGAATAAGTATGGCTTGATTTTATCCATTATTCAGCCTCCTCTTCTACAACATCTTCCTCAGGTGGAGGAGGTGCCGCTTCAACCTTTGGTTGTGGCTTGAGACTATTTAATTCACAGACAAATGTCATTGCCGTATAACGCGTGGTGTTTTGATCTAACTTGTGGCTAATGCCGCCATCAACACCGACAAAGTTATCTTGGCGATAGCGCCAACGAATGTCTTTTGATTCTTCCGAAGCACTATTTACAGATACAAACACTTTGTGTGTAGCATCTAAACCATTCACATGCTGTAAGGCCTTACCAATTTTAAGGTCGGTAAGTTTTTCAGCGATGGTTTTCACAATCTTGGCATTCGAAGCACGGCTGTGAATTAAAACCACGATCTCTACAATACGACCAGATGTGTCTGGTGTAAAAATGTTATTCTCATTTAAAGCTAATTCAGGAATTTTGATTGCATCTAAAAATATTGGCTGGGTTACCGGATCACCACCATTGATGGGTTTCTTATTCGGTGGATCCAAAGTAAATTCAGGATTCTGGGCAATCGATTGCAAGGTCACAATGATGCCTTGTTGGATACTTTGGATATGTCCTTTTTGCTGGCCAAAGGTCCGATACGAAGCCATCTCCTGGGCCTGTGGTACGATTTTATCAACCAAAGCCTGAACGGGTGCTTCACCTTCAGCTAATTGATCTTGAACGGTGGTAACTTGGTTTTTCCATTCAGCATAATCAGCTGCACGGGTACTCTTGATTGAATAGGTAACGATAAAGGCAATAGCAATTAAAATTAATGCCGCAATTGCCGCCCAACGCTTGGTTTTTAACAGGGCCTGCAAGCGAATGCTCTTCGGCAATAAATTAACCGAAGCCGTACCGGCACCGACACCCTCAAGTGCTAAACCAATTGCCGTACTTAATGATTGCACATCGTGAGCAAATTGTTCACGCTCAAGCGAATCGTGTACTTCAATACGATCAAGTTCAACCAAGGTAATAATGGGGTAACCTAATTTATTAGCTAAGTAGGAACTGAGTGCTTCCATCCGGAAGGTATTACCACTGACCACGACATTTTCAAAATTCGCATCAGGGTTTTGGCTCTTATAAAAGCCTAAACTTCGTTGCACATCAGAAGTCAAATCGCCAAGGCTCGCCTCGACCACTTTCATAATACGCTCAGCCTGACGACTGTCGTTGACTTCCATTTTTAATTTTTCAGCTTCTTCGAAGCTTACACGGAATTTCTTTTCGAAAGCGTGGGTAATATCATTACCCGAGAAAGCCAAGTTACGAATCCATAAATGATCATCTTGATAAACAACTAAGTCAGTGTTTTCGGCACCAACATCAAGAATAACCACCGATTCTTCTTCTTCGAATTCTTGGTCATAATTAACAAAGTTATAAACAGCTAAACTTGATACCGATACACCAGCCAACTGTAAATCAGCAGCGTCGCATAAGGTAACCAAATTATGCACCAACTCACGACGCGCAGCAAATAAAGTCACGTCATACGACGCACCATCAATAGAAGGCGATAGGTGATAATCCCACTCGACGTCATTAAAGTCGCCAGGAATTTGTTGGCGCGCCTCTAATTCGACCATGCGGCCAATTTTATTTTGATTCAGAACGGGTACATTAATGGTCTTGGTAAAAATCTGACGACCAGATAATGCCACGACGACAGGTGCGTCGTGCATTTCTTCACGCTCGACCAAGGCTTTCAACGAATCGAGTACCGCCATGTCGCGGTCAACATCTTCACCGCGTGCAATAGGTTCGATCGCATAACCTTGAATGATTACATCAGGACCAGAACGGGCTAATTTAACCGCCTTAAGTGTGCTGTGTCCGATGTCCAAGCCCCAGATGACTGGAAAAGCATCCATTGGCAAAACTCCCTCGACTTTCTCGTGCCGCATGCGGAGCGCTAAATATCTGTAAGATACAGATTTAGCTAAGATTTAACGGCAAGAGAGCATTGTATCGTGACAGATCCCATTTCAGCGTCAAAGGCATGCTTGATGCCACTATAGCGAGTGTGTGTAACTCATGAATTAGCATAGGGCTTGCTACAAGTCACAGCCCGAAACCCAAAAGACTTGGCAGATCCAATTCATCTATTATAGGAAGCAGCCCATTTACACACTGCCCCATTGGAGTGTCCGATATGAGTCAACACGAGTTCCAGACAGAAGTTCAACAACTCCTTCACCTGATGATCCACAGCCTCTACAGTGAGGGTGAAATCTTCCTGCGTGAGCTGATCAGCAATGCATCTGATGCCTGCGACAAGCTGCGCTTTGAGAGCCTGACTAACACCGAGCTCCTCAAAGGCGATGAAGATCTCAAGGTCCATGTCGACTTCGATGCCGATGAGCACACCGTCACGATCAGCGACAACGGTATCGGCTTGAGCCTGGATGAGGCCAAAGAGCACCTCGGTACCATCGCCAAATCCGGTACAAAAGAGTTCCTGGGTTCAGTTGATGCCGAGCAGCAAAGTGATCTTAACAGTCTGATTGGCCAATTCGGCGTTGGCTTCTACTCTTCCTTTATAGTAGCCGAGCGCGTGGTGGTCGAAAGCCGCAGCGTTCGCCTCAGTTCCAACGAAGGTGTGCGTTGGGAAAGCAACGGCGACGGCAGCTTCGAACTCGAAAACATCGCCCGCCCACAACGTGGTACCACCATCACCCTCTATCTGCGCGAGAATGCCCATGAGTACGCCGAAAGCTTCCGTCTGCGTAGCTTAATTAAAAAATACAGCGACTACGTCACCTATCCGATCTTCATGCTCGGCACGGTCAGCGAAGAGGATCAAAAAGAAGGCAAAGAAGCAGAGTACGAACAAGTCAATGAAGGCAAAGCACTGTGGACCAAATCTAAATCAGATATTTCTGATGAAGATTATAAAAACTTTTATCGCACCGCATGCAAGCAATGGGACGAGCCAGCATCGTGGATTCACTTTAACGTAGAAGGCTCGCTCACCTTTACTGGTTTATTATACATCCCTGGCAGCAAGCCAATGGATATGTTTAACAATAATAAATCAGGCTTGTCGTTGTATGTACGCAGTGTCTTTATTATGGACGACTGCGAAGATTTATTACCTGAATATTTGCGCTTCGTTAAAGGTGTTGTCGATAGCGATGATTTACCGTTAAATGTTAGTCGTGAAATATTGCAACAGCAAAGTGTTGTCGATAAACTGCGTAAACAATTAGTCAAACGCGTCCTCGATCACTTAGCAAAACTCGCCAAAAGCAAAAAGGATGAAGATCAAAAACTCTTTAATTCTATTGAAGAAAACTTTGGTTCAGTCCTGCGCGAAGGCATTGTCCAAGATTTTGAAAACAAAGAAAAGCTCAGCGGTCTTGCTCGCTTCCAAAGCTCATGGTCAATTGAACAAGAACAAGCAGAAGATGGCACCCTTAAAACCAGTCTTGATGCCTACATCGAACGCATGGGTGAAGATCAAGAAAAAATCTATGTTATCACCGCACCAAATCTCGCCGCCGCTAAAGGCAGCCCACATTTAGAAGGTTATTTAAGCAAGGGTTATGAAGTTCTGTATTTAACCGATCCTGTTGATGAATGGGTTGCACAGCATTTAAATGAATACAAAGAAAAATCGCTGGTAAATATAAACAGTGGTGGCGATGACCTGAGCGATGAAGACGATAAGAAAGCACTGGAAGAATTGAGTGAATCGTTCAAACCATTTATGGACTTTGCCAACGAAACGCTTGGTGAAGACATTAAAGAAGTGCGCTTATCCAAACGCTTAACAGATTCACCATGCTGCATCGTCAATGACGCCGGCGGTATGACCAGTCAGATGGAAGAACTCCTGCGCCGCAACGGTCAGGCCCTGCCACCGCAACAACGGATTCTCGAACTCAATCCAGATCATGAGTTGATTCAAAAGCTCAATGACTTGCATGGCGACGATTCAAAAGCTGAGGTTCTTGATGATTACATCCAAGTCCTTCGTGATCAGGCCTTACTCGCAGACGGTTCGCAGATAAAGGACAATGTAGGATTTGCCAAAAGGATCCAGAAGCTGATGACGTCTAGTTTTTAGATGATCGAAGCCTTTCCTCGCCTCTATTTGACACCAACATAGCGACCTCATGCCACAACTACGAATCGTCGAAGGTCCCGGACAAGGCTTTGTCCTCAAATTAGACAAAAAGCGGGCGACATTGGGTCGTGATAGTACCAATGCGATCAAGTTGGAGGACGCTAAAGCCTCGCGCATCCATTGCGAAATCACCTTTGCCAATAAACGCTACACCCTACGCGATTTAAATTCATCCAATGGCATTTGGGATGATAATGGTTCCATCGAGCAGCAAGAGCTCAGTGATGGTTACATCTTTCGAATCGGTCATACCTACATTCGCTATGAAGCTGAAAGCGCGGAAGAAGTCGACCAAACTATTGCTTATGCTGAAGATGATTTTTCATGGGACATGGAAGGCCTCGACAGCAGCAGCGTCCTGTTTACCTCAAGCGTTATTCAAGATCCAATTATTCGTGAAGCCCACGACTGTTTAGTGTTATTACATGAAGTCGTCCTACGCAGCCATGAAGTCAAAACCCGTGATGAATTATTTGAAATTTTAGATGATGTTGCGGCAGATGCTCTGGAAGGCGAACGCTGCGCGGTCTTTTTACCAACGCCTGATGATTGGGCCTTATGGCCACCGCATGAACGTCGCTTACGCGCCCGCTTCGGTAGCACCCCTTTCGCTGGCACCTTACTGCGACAAGTACGTAAAACCCAAGAGCCTATGCTCTGTACTATTGGCGGTGACGTCGACCCAAGCTCATCAATGATGCAGGCAGGCGTACGCAGTGCGATGGCTGCGCCGATTCGTATCGGTGAAGAATTACAGGCCTTAATTTATGTCGACCGTCTTGATGGCGATAAACCATTTAGTCGCGTTCAATTAGAATTCTTACATGCGGTTGCCAATCAATTAGCCATCCGTTTATATAACTGTGATCATGTTGCTGAACTTGAAGCAGAAGTAGAACGTCTGCAACAAGACGAACAAGAAACACAAAAAATAAATCTGATCGGCAGTGATCCAAGCATGGATACTGTCTTTCAATTTATTGAAAAAGCTGCACCAACTGACGCGCCAATTTTGGTAACTGGTGCTAGTGGTACCGGCAAAGAATTAGTTGCCCGCTCCATTCATCAACAAAGTAAACGTAACACCAATGTCTTGCAGGTTATTAATTGTGCCGCTATTGCCGAATCATTAATTGAGTCTGCATTATTTGGTCATGTTAAAGGCGCCTTTACTGGTGCCGATGAAACCAGACCTGGTTTATTCGAATTAGCTGATCAAGGCACGCTCTTCCTCGACGAAGTCGGTGAATTGCCAATGTCGGTACAGGCAAAATTATTGCGCGCACTTGAACAAGGTGAAGTGCAACGCGTTGGTGAAGGCTCGGTACGCCAAGTTGATGTACGCATCCTCGCAGCAACCAATCGCAATTTAGAGGAAGAGATTAAAGCCGGTAATTTCCGTGAAGATCTCTATCATCGCCTAAATGTTTTATCAGTACATATTCCACCACTCTCTGATCGACCAAAAGATATCGACACATTAATCGATCACTTTTTACATGAGAGCGCCAATCGCTTAAGTGAAACCGCAAAAACATTCAGCCCTGAAGCACGCGCCTTATTACTGCGCTACAGTTGGCCAGGTAATGTACGCCAATTACGCAACACTATTGAACGCGTGAATATTTTGGCTGCGGGAAAAGTAATCGAAGCCAGCGATTTACCCGACGGCATCAGCGGTGGCGAAGATGAAAACTTTAATTCACCGATCGCCCCATTAGCTGACGTCGAAAAAATGCACATCCTTCGCGTCCTCGATCACTGCGGCGGCAACAAAAAAGCCACCGCCGAAGTGCTTGGCATAGATCGTTCAACGCTCTACGCAAAATTGCGTCAATATAAAGTAATCTGATTATTTCGAGGGGCTCTGCCCCTCGGGCTCCCCCGCGAGCGTTGTCTTCATTATTTTTCTACGCTGACGCTACGAAAAATTCTTCGCATATAGCTCAGACCATTCATCGGTGCTCGCCGCCTCGAGAACTCGGCGCGCTCTTCGGTTGCTTCTGCAACCGGCTACGACCGAGCGACGGTCAGGTCTACTTGACCTGGATTTTTCGCAGTTCTAAACGGAGAAAAATAGTCGCGATCTTGATGCGGCTTGACCGTGCAACCGTCGCGGGGGAGCACGAGGGGCAGAGCCCCTCGAAACCTAAGTACCGGGAACTACTTCGTCCGTCTCGTCCTCTGGCTCTGGATCTTTAAACAACAACAACGATGGTGATGCAACAAAGACCGAAGAATAAGTACCGAGAATTAAGCCGACCAACATGGTCACGCTGAATGAGCGTACACCCTCACCACCCCAAATTAATAAAATGGTGATTACAAAAATAGTGGTCAAACTGGTTAAAATGGTTCGGCTCATGGTTTGAGCAATGGCTTTATCAATCGTATCGATCATCGCCTTGCCGTATTTCTTGATGTTTTCACGAATACGGTCGAACACGACGATGGTATCGTTTAATGAATAACCAACGATGGTTAATAACGCTGCAACAACGGTTAAATCAATGCGCACACCGAGCATAGCCAAAATGCCAACCGTCGCGATGACGTCATGGGTCAATGCCATAATTGCACCAACACCGTAACGGAATTCGAAACGCATAGCGATATAAAATAAAATAGCCAACATGCTAAAGCCCAATGCTAAGTAGGCTTTATTTTTCATTTGCGATGCCACTTGTGGCGAGAAATGGTCAGTTGCTGGATAAGCCGCCGCTACCTGCAAACCACTTGATGCGGCACGATCAACACAGGTGTCGTAATAATTACGTAATAACGTCGCATGCGCATAACGATCAGAGACTGGTGTCGCTGCATCAAGTTGATCATACATACGCGCCCACAGTGCGTCTTGCTCCTTCATGGCAGTCACTTGCTTATCACCAATTGCTGGATCAACGTCTATGTCACGAACGTATTTAGCATTAAAGGTCATGCGCACATCATCTGTGCTTATAGAAACATCTGTTAAATCATTGCGCTTAAGCATGCCATCATTGACCTGAGCTTTTTGCGTATCATCGGCAACACTTAACATCGTAAGCGTTATGCTCATACGTTGCTCATCAAAGCTTATCGCCACTAATTCAGAATGCTCTGCTATGATCATACCTGCTAAAGCGCTAGCCAATTGTGATTTAAATACTTCAATACGCTCAGCTAATTGATCCTTAAATGGCTGTAACTCTAATTTCAATTTAGCGATTTCTTTATTCAACTCTCTAATTGCTGGATCAGTTAACGGAACCCCTTCGTTGAGTTTGGTATTCTTTTTCTCACTCACTTTCCATAAGGCTTCTTGCTGACCGGCCATATTTTTATTAATGATGATCGCCTGATCATCACGACCCTTAAACACATACTGACGGCTCTTCTCACCACTCTCTTCAAAATCACTAAAGTATGGCAAAATTTGCAAATCTTCACCGAGTAGATTGTATTTTTCTGGGTCAGATTTGTAAGCTTTTTCCAAGGTGTCTTGAATTTCCTCTAAAGACTTCGGCTCCACCAAGGTTGCCTGTACCATGTTACCACCAGTAAAGTCAATCGCGAAATGCTTAGATCCACCAGCTATAAAAGTGTACATGCCGACAATAATAACCAATGTCGATAAAATAGCGGCAGGCATACGCCAACTGACATATGGTTGCTCTAATGGTAATTTCGACAAGGAATCGTTAACTTTAGTGCTGTCTATTTTATGATATAAAAAGTCGGTAATAATCCGACCAATATAAATCGCACCAAACATCGAGGTAACGATACCGATCATAAGGGTATTACCGAAACCTTTTATCGCACCGGTACCAATCCAAGCCAAGACAAACGCTGTTAAAAAGGTCGTTACATTCGCATCAAAAATTGTTAAAAATGCTCGCGCATAACCAGCATCCAACGAGGTACGTAAATCAACATCCTCTGATATCTCCTCACGGATACGCTCAAAGATCAAAATATTTGCGTCGACCGCCATACCAATCGTTAAAACCAAACCAGCCAAGCCAGGCAAAGTCATCGTGATGCTAAATACAGAAACAGCCGTCCACACTAAAGCCAAGGTGGTTGCCAAACTGACCATCGCTACCACACCAAGGCGGCGATAGTACATCACAATAAAGCCAAGAATGATCGCTAATGACGTTACCATTGCGACCAAACCCTTTGAGATGGTTTCTTTACCCAAGGTCGCACCAATTACGCGTTCAGATAACACTTCTGGGGTAACCGTTAATGCACCCGTATCTAAAACTAAAATTAAGTTGTTTACTTCTTCGGTGGTAAACTGACCAGTAATGCGGCTGTGAACGCCGGTTGGCTCCTGTACCCGCGGTGCTGAAAACACCACGCCATCTAAGCAAATTGCAAAACGACCAGATCCACCCGTACTCTCACCAAGTGGACCGCGTTTTTTCACATCGGTAGTCCACTCATAACTAATCGAACCACCAGTTGCATTTAATTTAATACCAACTGCTGGCGTGCCATCATCGTTAGCTGTGGTAAAGCCATCTTCTACATGCTGACCAGTGATTTTTGCCGGACCCAAACGATAGAAGGCCAATGGGGTTTGACCGCGTGGAGCCTTGAGTGGATATAATTTTTCACCAAGGGTATCAAAACCAGCACCACCACCTGGTTTGAAAGCCGGCTTACCCTTCTTATTGATAATAATTTGTTCACCGGGTTCATGGCTGCTAAAAGCCTCTTCATCTTCAATACCAAAGACCTCGAGCACTTCACGGAATTCTAATTTACCGGTGGTCTCTAATACTTTACGCGTCCGAGCCGCTTCTGCTTTACCGCCGCCCGGAATGACCACCTGAATATCACCGTTGGTTAAACGCGATACCTGTGGCTCTGATAAACCACGCGTTTCTAAACGAGTGCGTAGGATGTCGACAGTTTGCTGTTCAGCCTCTACACGATTTTGATCATCATCGTACAGTGAACAGATAAATTCAACACCGCCACGTAAGTCAATACCAAGTGGTACGAATAATAAATCACGTTCACTATTTGGTTCAGAGAAAGAAAACTCTAAAAGACGTTTCTCAAATTTTTTCAGTCTGCGTAAATTAACTTGTGATGAGTTTTGAAATTTATACTCAATCATCATCCCGTTGACGGTTATATTTTCTGTATCAATCAGGAATGGCTTACCATCAGAACCACGTTCGGCAAAATACTTAAATTGTTCGATTTGTAATGCTGTCGGTTCGAATGCTTTTCCGGCTATATCCTTGAGTAAGAAATACCCACCTTCTTTACTGACAAATGGATACTTAACCTCTTCACCTTGTTTTACTGGAACTGCTTCAGCAAAATAATACTGACTGCCGACATAAACTTTATTTTGCAGATATAATAAGCTTACTGCTATTACAAATACAATAAATATAGAGCCGAAACGGTGCTTCATTTATTTCGACCTATTCTTGACCGTTTAATTTTTCGCCGTCTTTAACCACCTGGTTAACCGCACCAAGGTTAAAGGTCATGACTGTATTTTCAGCGACTTTGAGATCTATGTCGTTCTCACCTTTGCGCGCAACCTCACCATGGAGACCACCGATGGTCACGACCATGTCACCAACCTTGAGATCATCCATCATACCACGACGACGACGCTGCTCTTTATTTTGTGGACGAATCAAGACGAAGTACATGAAGACCAACATCAAAATGAGCATGAAGAATGGGAAACCCATTCCGCCCGGTGCTTGTTGGCTTTGGTCCTGACCGTTTTCTGGTCCTGCTGGAACTGGTGCAGTGAGATCTTCACCGGCACCCATCACGTAGGTACTCGTCATAGCCGACAGTGCTATTATGCGCTTCATAGCTCGTCCTTCCTTTGCCACCTCAATCAGTGGAGGCGAGATGCTAGTTCAAATCCAACCTAAGCAACTACTGGACTGCAGCTTCGGGCTTACTTACCCTCTAATCCAAGCCTTTTGAGTCGCGGTATTCAGAATATGTACCACGCCTTTTTTGTTTCGGGGCTCTGCCCCGGACCCCGCAGACTTTGTCGATCCTCATTATCTACGAAAATGTCAGGCCAAGTAGGCCTGAACGGCTCTCGGCGTCTGGAATAGATTTCTAATCCAGGCCCTTTGAGTCGCGGTATTCAGAGTAAGTACCTCGCCAATCGACGATGCCCTCCTCGTCGGTCATAACCAGGGCGCGGCTGGCGACGTGGTCAACGAATTCACGGTCATGGCTGACAAAGATGATGCTACCTTTGAACTCTTCCAAGGCTTCCTGGAGAGCTTCGATCGATTCCAAATCCAAGTGGTTAGTCGGTTCGTCTAAGATCAGCAAGTTGGCTTCTTGAAGCATCAGCATCGACATCAAACAACGCACCTTTTCACCACCCGAAAGCACAGTTACCGATTTCTTCACATCGTCACCCGAGAAGAGCATGCGACCGAGCATCGCGCGCATGTTATTGATGTCCTGGTTGTCCGTGAACTGCTGCAACCACGTCACAATATCGATGTCTTTTTCAAACAGATGACGACTGTCTTGTGGGAAGTAACCGACTTTAATGGTTCCACCAAGGGTCACTGATCCTGCTTGCGGTGTTAATTCATTATTGAGCAATTTAATAATACTGGTTTTACCAATACCGTTACGACCAACAATCGCCAAGCGCTCACCCTTTTCCAAGCGCAGATCTAAATCATTACAAATTTCGGGACCATCATCGTATTTAAAACTGAGGCCTTCAGCTTTAATAATATCCTGACCACTTTCACGTTCTTGTTTAAAATTAATACGCGGAGCCACGCGACTTGATGGTAAGACTTGTTGTGAACCGAGTGCGTCGATTTGCTTCATACGACTCGTCGCTTGCTTCGAACGCGATGCATTGGCTTTAAAACGCTGGACAAAGCTCTTTAATTTTTCCACTTGCTTATCAACACGTGCTTTTTCTTTACTGCGCTGCGCACGAGCAAGTGCTTCGGATGCTGCGTATACATCCCAATTCCCAACAAATGTTCGGATTGTTTGAAAATCAACATCGCAGACATGGGTACAAACACGGTTTAAAAAGTGTCGGTCATGGCTCACTACGGCAATACAACCTTCGTAATCTGCCAAGAATTTTTCAAGCCAGGCGATGGTTTCAATGTCCAAGTTATTAGTTGGCTCGTCGAGCAACAATACATCTGGCCGCGAGAAAATTACTTGAGCTAATAAAACACGCACCTTCAACGTGGCATCTATTTCAGACATCGCACTGTTATGTACATCAGGGCTCACACCAAGATTGGTTAATACTTCAGCGGCATTCGATTCTTGCGAATAGCCATCTAATTCATCGTAGCGTTCTTGTAACTTTGCAACTTTCTCACCATCAGCATCAGAAAAATCTTCTTTAGCATACAAGGCGTCCATATCCAACTGCAACTGCCATACTTCTTCATAACCTTGCAAAACCACATCCATGACTTTTTGATCTTCATAACCAAATTGATTTTGCTTTAAGGTGGCCATACGCATGCCGGGATCCAAGGTGACCGTACCTGCGTTCTGCTCCATTTCACCAGACAGTACCTTGATAAAGGTCGTTTTACCGCAGCCATTTGCACCAATAAAACCATAGCAGTTACCTGCGGTTAAGCGCAGACTAACATTTTCATAGAGTGGCTTTTCGCCAAAGGCGACGGTGATTTCTGAAGCAGTAATCATCCCCGGATCTCCTCGAGGGGCGCATGGTAGGGTCTATAATAATATTTCCAGTGAGCTTGCATCGGCATTATATGCCTAAAACTCAGCACTCATGCAACGAGACGATCAACTCCTAGTACCCAAATGGTTGTGGCTGTGGGTACCCATAGTCCTCTGTATCGTCTACTTCAGTTACTTCATTCTCCATAAGCTGAAAGTTGTGCGTAATTTCAATTCATTCATGCATGGTGAATTTGGCATAATCGAAAATCTTACCGTCCTATTCGCAGTAATTGCTATCATACCCATAATTATTTTGTTTAGAAAAGGTCAGTTCACTAGCGATAAACTACTTAAAGGATTTCTTGTCTGTTTTGCTCTTGGTTGCTTCGTCATAGCCGGCGAAGAACTCAGCTGGGGTCAACATTTTTTCGGTTGGCAAACACCAGAGTCACTTGCTGCCATTAATAAACAGCAGGAAACAAATCTTCACAACATTAATGGATTCGGTAATAAAGCACGAACAGTATTAAGTGCCCTCATATTTATTTTTGGTGGTCTTATGCCACTCTTTCGCTGGTTTAAGTACAAAAAATTACACAGCGATCGCGATAAAAAAATGTGGTGGTTATGGCCTTCTTTTACCTGTGTATCGGTAGGCTTGCTTTCTTTTGTTATCACACTCCCTCAGCGACTAAGTAAAATTGGCTTTAAAATTCCTCACCCCGGCAACATTGCCGAAATCAAAGAATGCATGGTTACGCTCTTTTTCCTCATTTTCATCGTCACATTATTCTTGCGCCTACACCCTGAGAATGAAGATGATGCTGTCTCAGATTCTAATACAGCAGCCTAAACTATGAGTGATTCCGAGCTTACTGACGACTCCATTAACCATGAAATAAATATGTTTTGGTGGTTACATCTGCCGATACTATTTTATGTGTTTCGTTATGTCGCTCACTTTTTTGGTACAGCAAAAAAAGGCATAGAATCCTATCTTCAACATGAATTAGGAATCATTGAAAATTTAACAGTTATTTTCCTGCTTTTTGCCCTTGTATGTACCATGAGCATCATTGTTCGTTTTGGTAAATCACTACATCTTTTCTTGAAAATATTTCTGGTTCTCTATTGCCTTGGCTGCATTTATTTTGCTGGTGAAGAAGCAAGCTGGGGACAACATTGGTTTGGCTGGGAAACTAGCGAATTCTTTCTTGAGCATAATGACCAAAAAGAAACCAATATTCACAACACCTCAGAATGGTTTGACCGACATCCAAAAGGCGTGGTATCGTTACTCGTCTTTGTAGGTGGTGTATTCATCCCGCTTTTATTTTACTACAAAGCGTGGCGCGTTCATCACACCAGACGATTTTGGTGGCTATGGCCGACCTGGGTTTGCTTGCCAACGGCTGTCATCACCACCATTTCAACTTGGCCTTCTAAAATTGAAGATTGGTTTGGTTTAGACTTTTATTTTAATGAAGTGCAAGAACTGAAAGAGTGCTACATCGCCTATTTCATCCTTCTGTACATTGTTTCTCTCGGTAGACGGCTTACGCATCTACACAAGGAAGGCGAAGAATTCGCCCCACTTTAAGTCTTGTGTTTTATGACCGAGTATTTCTAGTAGAGCCATGGCAGAACACATTCAGATTCGCTTAATATCGCTGATAGAAGACGCAGCTAATAGTCTTGAGCAACTTGAGACCTTAACTAATCGCAGCCTTCGTGAAATTCCTGCTGAAAAAATCCTCGGCGTCCGCTTGGAAACTTTAGCCCGTGAAGTCATGGACGATGAAGACCGCCTCATGAGCGAGACCGACCACGTTATGTTTATTCGGTTCCGCGATGACATTGAAGACTAAACCACCGCAGATTCATCAACTCAGTGATGACATCGCCAATAAGATTGCTGCTGGCGAAGTCATTGAACGCCCAGCTGCTGTCGCCAAAGAACTTATTGAAAACAGTATCGATGCAGGGGCTACACAAATCACCATTCACATGGCTGATGGTGGTCAGCATTTATTAAGCATTGCCGATAATGGTCACGGCATCAACAAAGATGATTTACCTCTCGCCCTGAGTCGGCATGCCACCTCAAAACTACAAGCAGCTGACGATTTGTTTGCCATAAACTCTTTAGGATTTCGCGGCGAAGCACTGCCTTCTATTGCTGCTGTTTCTGAATTTGAAATTGCCAGCCGTACCCATGACAATGACAGTGGTTATGCGCTGCGCGTGCATGGCAGCGAGATTCAAGATGTCCAAGCCTGTTCCATGGCCCCGGGCACGAAGGTTACGGTTCGAAATTTATTTTGGAATGTACCTGCGCGATTAAAATTCCTCAAATCTCCAAGCGCTGAAGCTGGTCATATTACCGATGTGGTTCAGCGCATGGCTTTAAGTCATCCGCACATTGCCTTTGAATTAATTGCCGGCGATAAAGTCATTCACGACTTGCCTGTTCACGATCACCTTGGACAACGCATTCGAGCGATATTTGGTAAAAATGTTACCGATCAATTATTTGCCATAGACGGACACAGCTATACCACGCAAATAACCGGTTACGCATCACACCCAAGCGAAGCGAAGCCACGCGCCAAGCGACAGTTCGTTTTTTTAAACGGTCGCTATATTAAAGACAAATTAATCATTGCAGCCATTCGCGAAGCATATCGTGGTTTTTTGGAACCACGCCTACACCCGCCAGTTTTTATTCACATCGACACTGATCCAAAATTGATTGATGTGAATGTGCATCCAACGAAGGCAGAAGTTCGCTTCCGCAATGATCGAGAGATATTTAAAATATTACGCAATGCCATCCGTGAAGTTCTCGAAAAAAACAGTGGTGGATTCAATATGCTGCACACCGCAGCAGCGCCTGAATTAACGAGCCCACCTCCCGTTGCACCGAACTCACCGGTAACAAGCGGCGATGACATTGTAAAACGTACGGTGGTTAAAGCAGCAGAAGATCAGCAAGAAGCACTACAAGAGCGCTTCGTCCCACAAATGCCAGCACAAGAAACCATCGACACCAGTACCGTTGCTGAACAACAAAGCACCTACGCTGTCGACAGTAATGATGACCTACCCGGCATTCGTCGCATTGTACAATTAAATGATATGTATTTGCTCATTGAAACCGAGCTCGGCATTCGCTTAGTCGATCAACATGCCCTCCATGAAAAATCCATATTTTTGTGTTTAGACCCCAGCGTCACCGACTTTGAAGGCAGTGGGCGTCAGGAATTATTGGTTCCTAAGAATATTGAATTAAGCGCTGCAGAAGTTGCTGTGCTTGAGCCGCTATTGGAAAGTCTGGGTGAACATGGCATCGAAGCCGAATGTTTTGGTCCAACCACTATTTTATTACGCTCCCATCCGCTCGCTTTGAAAAAAATAAATTGGCAAGGTTTTTTCGAAAGCATGGCCGAAGATGGCAATAAAGACAAAAGCATCGAAGCCATTCGTAAACGCATTGCTCACAGCGCCAGCTGTCACCGCGCCGTCAAAGCTGGCGATAAACTCTCCGAAGCCGAACAACGCAACCTAGTCAAATTATTATATACGTTAGAACACATGGAACATTGTCCACATGGGCGACCGACAACATTAGACCTAAGTTGGACCGAGCTAGAGCGCAGGTTTCAAAGATAAACGTTCCATGTGTTCGTGAAGCATTAAAATATTTCAATAATGAGCTTGGCTCTTGAGATATTTTAAGGCGCAGAGCCCGAGACGGAGTCTCGAAACAAAAAGCCACATGGAACATTGTCCGCATGGTCGTCCGACCACATTAGATCTATCGTGGACAGAGTTAGAACGACGATTTCAACGCTAATCCATGTAACAACAATAATTTAAAAAATGTGTCTAATATTCAGACTGTTTAACCTACAAGAACAGAACGCCTCGTTGTCGATTCAAATACGACAGTTTATTTATTGCCCTATTCATATCTCATCTATAAATGTGCGCTTGCCTAAGGAGCAAATCAATGATCTTCAAACTATTATCGCATCTTCTTGTGCTTGTAATCATTCCACTCATTTCAGCTGAAGAATTTAAGTTAGACGTTGCTAACCCAGACAGTATATCATTTACCATTGATGATGTTGGTATTAAAGACAACGCTCTGCATGTGACGCATAACAAACAATATACACTCGCATTCAAAAGAAATAAAAACACTAAGATTCCAGTCACCTTTTTGAAAACTGACAAAGATTTGTCTGAGGATGCCATCATCAAAGAAACCGCCCCTGGACAATTTAGCATTGAAAACTACTGGCTCGAAACATCAGCGGATCGACTTTTTAATTGGTACCACATTGCACAACGTGCTTGCACCAAACAATTAGCAAAAGAGGCGAAGAAATCCTACCTCGATAAAAATCCAAGTACTAGCTCAGGATTCACCATTACGTTTTCTGATTTCAAACCGCATATTCGTATTAATCAAAACTGGCACGCTAGTCTCATTCTTCAGGTGAATGTCTCCGTCAAACCGAAACAGGGAGCCAAAAGCGCTAACCCAATTAAGCCCGGAGAAAAATTTACATTTACTATGTCCAAGAATTTACAAAAGACTGTGAAAATTGATGGCTTTAATTCACTAGAAAAGCCCATCGAAGTAGAAACCGGCAAGGCCTACACGCTCCATCATAAGAAACAAAAATATACGGCCTATCTCATACCAGCAGATCGAAAACAGGATGTCGAATTTATTGGACCAAAAGGCAAGAAAATTGGTGCAAGTCGTTGGGAAAAAGTCAATCTTGGTGGCTTAGGCCAAACCCTTATGATGCTAAAAATGGGAGCAACTTCTGCCATAGCACAAAGCAGTGGTGATACCATTGTTCATAAACATGCTGGAGGAATGGAGAGCTCCTCAACTTCTCGTACTTCAAGCAGCGCCACATTCACCAACACCAAAATCGAATGTCTATTTCTTGCTGATGATGGCAAATTCAAATTATACGTGAGCGCAAGTGATAAACGCGGCAAAGCTAATCCTAAAGATTTCGGATTTTGAATTAGCGTTAATCAACATAAAAAACCGCCATTTCTTAATGGAAATAAACAATTCAACTTGACTCAATTTGTTTCGCGAGTGACGCCCTCCCACTTTTCGCCCTCACACTTTCCTCTCAACGACATGTGATTGCATTCAAGCAATGGACGTTCGGGGTATGGATCTTTGCCGCTGACGAACATGACGGCGCGCTTATCTGATCGAGCCACAGGTACGCCATCCTCAGCACCACCCCATGGTAACAATGAGTACGAGTTCATGTAGTGATTAACCAGCACGCGACGGAAATCATCTTTACTGCGATTTTTAGCGCTGCGATGTAAGAGGTAGCCGTTAAAGAAAACAACACTGCCTTTTTTCACTTCAACTGGAACTTCGCTACTGTCATCAAAACCAAAACTTTGTTGGGCGCCATCAAATTCTGGATCATGATGCGCACGTTGCTCATATAAAATACCATTGCGATGACTACCAGGGATAACCCACAAGCATCCATTTTCGACAGATGCATCATCAAGGGCATACCATGCACCAATTAAACTACGATCACGGGTTGGAATATAAATTTCATCTTGGTGCCAAGCCTGACCAGGCATGCCTGGTGCTTTGCAAAAATACATCGACTGCATGCACTTCACCGAGCCATCCCACCACGATTCAGGTAAATGAGCCGCAGTCACCTTCGACAAAACATGCGATACTCTTTCATCACAGACATAGTCGCGAATGACTTCACTACCGGCATGTGGAAAGTGAATGCACAATATTTCACGCTCGAGTTCTTCGTCTGCTTTGTTTTCAACATCTTCTAAGAGTGCTGGAAAGCCATTTTGGCCGCGGGCAATTTTGGGTGCCTCATCAGTCATCGCCGTGATGTCTTCAGGATCAAAGAGATCTTCTACAATAAGAAAGCCATCCTCAACATACTGCTTGATCATGGCATCGGTGATCTGTGGTAAGGTTTTGGTGCTTAGCATCTACATGCTCCTTTTCAGCCCCTCAGTATATACTCAAATATCTCATTTGAATGCCTATTGTGGACAATTTCATATCTTTTTGTAACATATTCAGATGATTGGCCTCGATCACATCCTCGTTCAGCATGCCAATTCCATGGGCGTCGCCGATTATCCAGCCGGAGCCAGCTTTGGACCGCGCCACTGCACCAACTACGAATTCGTATGGATTGTCAGTGGCGATGTCGAGTGGATAGCCGACGACGAACGCTATGCCATGCCTGCAGGCAGCGTGTGTTTATGTCGTCCAGGTGAAACTGATTCATTTATTTGGGATCCTGGTAAACGCACTCGCCACGGTTTTATTCATTTTGAAATTGAGGATAAAAATCACGTCCTCGGTAATCCACGTGATTGGCCACGCATTATTCAATGCGGTGAAGAACAATTTTTAATTCGTTTACTGAATCACGTCATCTACACCGCCCAGGCCGATGATCGCATTAGTCAAACCTTAGCCGTGCAAGGTTTAAAACATGCACTCTTGTGTTTTATTTATGAGCGTGCTCAAGGTGTGTCCGTTGAAACTGGCATCGAAGAGCATCCCATAATCAGCAAATCAATGGACTACGTACGCAATCAATGGCAATTGCATGGCATGCACAGTCCCGCCGTTGAAGAGATTGCCGCAGCTATTGATGTATCACGTGGCCACTTAGTGCGCATCTTTAAGCAAGAACTCGGTGTCAGTCCGGCACAATGTCTGCGCAATATTCGTTTAGACCACGCCGCCATGATTTTAGCACGTAGTGATATCAGTGTGCAAGACATTGCTGAAGAATGTGGCTTTGAAAATCAATTTCATTTTTCACGTGCATTTAAACAACAGTATAAAGTATCGCCAAAACAGTATCGTATCGATATTAAAGCAGGAACCTATCAACCGAAGTTAATTCGCGCCAAACAACGTCGGCTATCCCAAAATTTATTAACTTAAATAAATTCTCACAGAGGCACGGAGATTTAAAAGCATTTCCCATCTAAATCGTCAAAACAAAAGGTAACTTATATAAATAAACACAATTTTTTAATCCCTCTGTGGCTCCGTGCCTCCGTGAGAGAAATTAAAATTTAAGAGAATTCGCTAATTTGATGATCTTTCTCAATACGTCCTTTTGTTTTGGGGCAATGCCCCAAGCCCCTCGCTGACTTTGTCGTTTCTATTTTTCTCCGCTTTCGCTATGAAAAATTCGTGGCAAATAGCCACGACCGTCACTCGGCGTCAGCAACAGCGACACTAGGTAAATTCTGAAATTGGATGGTCGTTTTCTACGCGTTCGGCACCAATGGTACGAACCTTAACAATACCCGCTTCAATTTCTTGATCACCTAGGGTAAACATCCGTGATGCGCCTGCGTTTTCTGCCGCTTTAATCACGTGTTTGAAGCGGCGACAGGAATAATCGACTAAAACTTTCTGACCATCTGTGCGAAGCTTTGCAGCAATTTTATTGGCAATAACAAAACCCGATTCATTCATTGGATAAATATAATCATCAACACGTGCATCGGAGTTAGGAATAAGTCCGCGCTCTTCGAGCAATAATGCAATAACCACATCACCAAAACCAAAACCTACCATTGGCACTGATTGGCCACCAAAGGTTTCCATTAAACGATCATAGCGACCGCCACCGGCGATGGCGCGTGGCACCGATCCAGATTCATCGAATAATTCCCAGACGGTTCCGGTATAATACGACAGACCGCGCACCACAGAACAATCGATTTGAATGGCATGAGCAATACCACTTGCTTCTGCTAATTCCATTAATGCTTTTAATGATTGATAACCGGCATTTTCCTCGCCTGCTACCCGTGCTAAATCGTCGAGCCCACGAACATTTAATAAATCGAGGATCTTCCCTGCAGTTTCTCCATCGACATTTTTTTCTGCCAATAATTCAGCGCAAGCTTCATCACCAATTTTATCACGCTTATCGATAATGACACAGACCGCGGCAAAATCTTCGCCAGTGATATTTAATGTTGCTAAATAATCCTGGAGGACCTGACGATTTGAAACTTTAAATGCGATGTCACATTTCTCTGCACTGACTTGGAAACCGACATTCTGTAAAAATGCCACCTGCGCAGACATTAACTCGACCTCTGCGGCAACGCTGTCTAAACCGATGCAATCCATATTCCATTGAAAGTGCTCACGTTTACGACCTTTTTGCATGCGTTCGTAACGGAAACATTGTGGAATGGAAAACCAACGCAGTGGAAAGGCTAAACTATTTTTCTTGGCTAAAACCATACGTGCCAAACTTGGTGTCATTTCTGGTCGCAATGCAACCTTACGATCACCTTTATCAGCAAAATTATATAGTTGACCAACTATTTCATCACCAGCCTTACGCACATACAGCGATTCAGATTCGAGCACACAAGCATCGTACTCTTCATAGCCAAATTGCTTGGCTACTGCACGCCAATGCTCAAACAACCAATTGCGCACGCGCATGTCATCGGGATAGAAATCACGAACACCTTTGACGGGGGCACTATCGATTTGTTCAGCCACTGCTTACTCCGGGGCGGCATCCTTAGGATCTGCTCCAAAACTCAAGTAGCAGACTGCGTCTCTTCCGCTTCTAACAACAAGCGTTGACGCAAATGATCCATGACCGCGTAGACCGAAGAACCGGCACACGCAGCTACTATGATATTCATGACGTAAATACTAAATTGCCACATATCAAAAGAACGCCAAAACCATTGACTTAAATCAAGCAGAATAAATGCCACTAATATCCATGATAAGGCCAGCGAGACGCGGCGCAGTCGAATCTGAGTACCCCACCAGGTGAATACCCCTAGCTCTGCTAACATACCGCGGTCATGTAATAAAACTGCAGCATACATAGCGACCACCAAGGGGCTGGTACCGACATCGGGTACGATGGTGTTAGATAATACGAAAAATACCACACAAACTGGTAGCAGTAAAATTATCGTGAGAATAAACCATAATCCAAAATGGCGTTCCCAATAAAATGCAATGGGCAATAAAAAAAATACGTTTAATAATAATTGGAAAATATTATCGTGAAAAAATACATAAGTCCACAACTGCCATATATCGAACAATGATTCGCTATAAAGCCGACAGTCTCCAATTATATTATGCCAATACAAAGAATCTGCATCCAATGATCCTGCCAAATATTGTTCGAGTGCGTAGATTATGCCCGCTAGAATTGGCAACAGTAAACTTACTATCACTAAACCGCGTAGGCGATTATGCCCGTGATGATGTACCGTAGAGATCCAGCTGAGGATCAGCATAGTTTAGGCCTGTTTTTGCAAAGCGACTAAATGATCTGTATACGGTGCTTTGTCCAACCAAGGCTGTAATCGTGCACAAGCCTTTGATAATAATGCATGTAATTCTGGTGTAGCAGCAGCAATGATGCTACGGCGCGTTAATAAATCACCTTCATTGCCCCTTACATCGGTAACTATTCCGCCAGCACAACGCACCATTAATTCACCAGCTGCGGTATCCCAAGGCCAAATACCTAATTCCCAATACGCATCACAACGACCAACCGCGGTGTAGGCTAAATCTAATGCGCAACAACCGGCTCGACGAATGTCATCGATTTGTGGCTGTAATTCTTTAATAATGGCAAAGACATCATCAGTCGCATCCATACTGCGAAATGGTGCTGCGCAGGCGATCATTGATTCCTCAAGCGTCTTACAATTTGAAGTATAGATCCGCTCATTATTCATCCACACGCCAGCATTTTTTTCAGCGAAGAATAACTCATCTTTCATCGGATCATAAATGACCGAAAATTTTGGTTCAAAGTTTTTTTCACAATAAGCAATAGAAATCGCAAAATGTGGGATACCACGTACAAAATTAGTCGTGCCATCAATCGGATCGATAATCCATGCGGGGCCCTCATAATCTCCGAATGCTTCATGCGTTTCTTCACCAACAATTAAATGATCGGGATATTGGCTTTTTATTCGAACACTCAGCGTCTCTTCGATGTTGCGGTCAACAAAGGTCACATAGTCATTGCGACCCTTTTTACTGGTGGCTTGATGGCCGAGGCTACGAAAGTGTTGTCGAGCAATTTTACCGGCAACATGGGCTAATTCGGTTAAAAAACTTCTCATTAAGGTATCCTCATTGCCAGACGTTCGAAACAAGAACTATTTACCAAGCCCCTAAATGCCACACACTACCATCATGGTTATTCGCGGCAGATCTCTTCCTCTCAGCACCTATCGTCGTCGACGCAGTAAGGCTATTCGCTTGCTACAGAAAGCTTTCGGCAAACAGGTCCCCCTTCTTTTGATTGGCTGTCCAGAAGAAGATCTTTCAACCATGCGCACACCCGTTGCTGGTGCTCCGCGTCAGGACCAATGGTTTGATTATTTTAGTGGTTGTCACGAACCAGGTGCTGCACTGTTAATTGATCCAAAAGCAAAACAACGCGATTTACTTTTACTTGATCCCGGAGATCCAGCACGAGTTATTTGGGAAGGCCCAAAATTGCAACCAGGTACTGCTGCCAAAAAAGCTTTTGGCGTTGACCAAACTG
This sequence comes from Planctomycetota bacterium, assembly GCA_028280785.1. Lineage (GTDB taxonomy): Bacteria > Planctomycetota > UBA11346 > UBA11346 > UBA11346 > JANQLF01. The sequence continues at coordinate 56,260 of JANQLF010000122.1, read as the reverse complement.
GGGATGTTCACGATATCGTGAATCACATTCACGATGCAGCCAAACGTGCACGTGGTAAAATTGTTATGTTGTCTCGTGATAAAGAACCAGGTTTTCAATCAGCTCAGTTTGACGTTTGGAAGAAAAAACTTCGCGGCATTGAAGTGCTCAATGGTGAGCCAGCACTTACCCCAATGCGCATGATTAAAGACAAGGATGAAATAGCTTTACACCGCAAAGCAATTAAAATTACCGAACACGGATTAAAAAAGACACTGCCATTAATTCCGACTTTTAAAAACGAATCTGAAATCGCCAGCTGTCTCTTACAACATTATGTGAGTCCCCATCACGAGCCGCTAGCATTTTCAAGTATCGTCGGTTGTGGCCTTAATGCAGCAACACTGCATTACCCACATAACGACCAACCACTCGATAAACGCAAAGGCATCCTCATTGATTCCGGCGCCACTTTTGGCTCGTATTGCGCAGACGTTACTCGCTGTGCACCTATTAGCGGTAAATTCACCAACAAGCGTTATCGCGAATTATATGCATTAGTATTGCACTGTAATAAACTCGGCCGTAAGCACGCTCGTCCGGGTATTACCATCAATGAATTAAATGAAATTGCCTGGCAACCTATTTTAGACGCGGGCCTCAAACGTCATCATGGACTCAGTCACCACATCGGCATGGATGTTCACGATCCAAGTGATTACAATATTCCACTCGCTCCCGGCATGATCATCAGCAACGAACCCGGCGTTTACCTCGCTGATGAAAGTATCGGTATACGCATTGAGGATGATCTACTCATCACCAAAGATGGCTGTGAAGAATTGACCAAGGCTATTCCAAAGAGCATCAAGGCTATTGAAAGCCTGATGAAGGTATAAGTACTTATACCATGTTCTGTATTTATACAATAATAGCAGGTGCCATCTTACAGAATTCATTACAATGCTAGGTAGAGATCTCAATGGCGAATAGAAGAGAATTTATTAAACAATTTTGTGCAACATCGTTAGCATTTAATGGACTCTTAATGCTACAATCTTGCAGTAATGGCAATGGTTCAGCTAAGCATGCTGGTTTTGGTCCAGTGTTATCTGACAATTCTAATATATTAAACTTGCCCGAAGGTTTCAGTTATAAAATTATTCAACAAACTGGAAACCTAATGAATGATGGATATCTGGTTCCCGGTAGACCAGATGGCATGGCGACATTTGCACATGTCGGTAGTCAAATAATTGTTGTACGTAACCACGAGCTTGGTTATTCATCACAAAGTGAAAGCCCGTTTAGCTCCGATGCATCTTTATTATCTCCTAGTGATGTACCCAAGTTGTACGATTCTGGTTCAGGTGCTCTTCCCTGTATTGGAGGCACCACCAATTTTGTTTATGACTTAAATTTAGAGACAATTGTAAGCAGCCATTTAAGCCTTGCAGGAACTGACGTTAATTGTGCTGGTGGGAAAACACCCTGGAATACATGGCTAACCTGCGAAGAGTCAGATAATGTCACTGGCGGTAATTATTCTAAAGATCATGGATATATTTTTGAAGTAGATGCAACAGAAGTTATCGGATTACAAAATGCCATACCATTAAAAAAAATGGGTCGCTTTAATCATGAAGCTGCTACCGTAGACCCAGACACAGGAATTGTATATTTAACTGAAGATAAAGGTGATGGACTTTTTTATAGATTCATTCCGGATACTTACGGAGACTTAAGCTCAGGAATTCTTCAAGCTTTAAAAATTAAAAATCAAATCAACTGGTTAGTCAAATTATATACAGTCGAATGGGTAACCATTGACGACTATGATGCATTAACAAAACCAACAAGAACTTCAGGGAAAAAGCTAGGAGCAAAAACATTTAGTCGAGGTGAAGGCATATGGTGGGCTAAAGACAGTTTATATTTTTCCGCCAGCACTGGTGGGGAAGCAGGTGTCGGTCAAATATGGAAATACACACCAAGCCAAGTAGAAGGTGAAGCAGCAGAAAATAATGATCCCGGTCTCCTACAATTATTCTATGAAAGCAAATCAAATGATATCATGGAAAATAATGATAATCTTACGATAGCACCATGGGGAGATTTGATCGTCTGTGAGGATAACGATTACGGTAATGCCACTCGGAGGAATAGATTAATCGGCGTCACCTCAGAGGGGCAGGCATACATTTTTGCTGAGAACGCATTTAATGGATCCGAATTTGCAGGGGCCTGCTTTTCGCCCGATGGTTCAACCTTATTCGTTAATATTCAAAATCCTGGATACACACTCGCCATAAAAGGCCCCTGGCCAGTGAATACCTAATGTCAGGCTTGGTAAGTTGTGAGTTCAAGTCACACTCTACATCCATTTGTTTTATAAAGAAAAAGCCCTTCGAATAATCGAAGGGCTTTTTCTTTGGAGCGGGTGATGAGACTCGAACTCACGACCTACAGCATGGCAAGAAGGGAAATATATGTTGAGGACTGTAAGGTTACGGCATGTCATTTAAATTTACATTTTTTACAGTCCTGGATGTGTATGTCATATTTCAATTACGCTTCAATCAATAAATTCGATGCTTGGTAGATCGTCAATAATGTTCAGTGTTTGCAAGCTGACAGTGACGACACGCAGAAGTAACTCTAGGGGATACTTATGGTTACCAATTGTGTCAGTAGCCCAATTATTCGCATCATTTACGATTCCACTTTTTTTGTCAACTGATTTAGACTGTCTCTCCATCACCCAGGTTATGGCGGGTTTGCCGCTGACCAGATAATCGTACGCTTTTTCAGGAATCCCATTTATTGTGATAAACTCATTGTACACAATAATGGTCTTGTCTTTTTTGGTTTTAAACTTCATCTTATCGACTAGGTAATGATCGGGTCTAAGTCTATCAACAGATGTCTCAATTTTAGCAGGATAACACTCTACTGATTCATAGTTTAGATGTAATTCAGAAAGTTTCTTTCCGTTAACTGAATATGTTTTAAAGTCATCAGATTCTTTGGGGCATGGAATTCTAGGCAGTTCCTTTATGAGGTTTTTCCCAAATTTTTTCACATAGTCTCTACTGTGAAGTAATCCATAGACATAGTAAAAGACATCACTTTCATCCACTTCAATTTCCGTCAAATTCCTACGAAAATACTCAAGTCCCTCGCTGGTGATAGCAGGAATTTCAGTAGAATTTTCTTGGTTTATGAAAGTTGTTTGTGTAGATTCTTCACTTTCTTTATATTGAATAATTGGGAAACACTGCCCTTTTTCGATCATGTCCAAGCAAGGAACGGCATCAACCATTAAAGCAGAAAATCCGCTCCTGGACCCAATACCGGAGACACAAATTATCTTATTGGCAGAATCTGGATTCGGGAATAATTTAGGCATCTGGTAAATACAGTTGTTATAGTATCTATCAAAATACATCCAGCATTTTATAAATGGTCTATAATGTGCCATTCTAATAGCGGATTCATTATAGGGGCGATCTTTTCCATTCAAAAGATCTCTCTTTAATTCTCTTGTCCAGCTAATGTTTTTAGGGTTGTTATCTATAAATTCATCAACCGGAGTCCTCCGATCCTTGGGGGTGCGCTCACAATGTTTTTTGTACCTCATCATCTCACTGTTGTAAAAATCGGCCATATTAGACATATTATGTGCGACAGATTCTCGAGAGAAATTATAGCACCATGCATCGCGATTGGTTTTTACGCCGCCCGAATATACATTGAAAATAGTCACCCCGGAGTCTTTTTTCTTGCTCCCAATGACCGGGTATGACTCAAACTTGTCGTCACGTTGATTAATCCAATCGTTATACTTATCCGGGATCAACTCAGACCAAAGACCTAATTCCGAAATATTATTGCAGCTCTTAAGGCGCAATAACTCATTTAATTTGTCCTCACTGCTAAGATCTTCACCAATATCTAAATAGTAGATCTTGCTCTTTTTAGATGAAGAAGGGTTTTTAACAAAAAATGTAACGGCGATCCCAGTCATGCTGCTTGACCCAAATATATTGCCTCCCTGCTTTGCTGCTCCCTTACTTAGCATATTTTTTCTAATATCGCCCCTTAGGTCCACTATGTAAATGCTTGTACATTCTTCAGCCAAGCATTTTCTCATCACATCGGCAAATGTCCTGTCAATCCAGGCGCTGCCAGTTACAAATCCTATAATACCTTTATTGCCGATACGATCTATCGCCCATCTCATTGCTCTTACATATGAGTCATACAAGGCATTTTTGAGTACACCGCTTGAGCCAAGCGCGAATGTATCTCGAATTCTCCCGTCAAGATTTGGGTAACCAGTTTTTTTGTTGTTATCATTCTCGCTCGATTGTATTGCTGAATAGGGTGGGTTGCCCATAATCACCCTTATGTCTAATTTTTTTTGCTTAATCCTTCTGTCGCTATTGTCTTCCAATAAACCGCTTATGGTATCATCTTTTTCATGCAGCTGAAAAGTATCTGTTAGGCATATGTTATTGAAGGTCTTATGCTCGCCGCCAACGATGCTATAATAAACCGATTCAATATTTATGGCGGCTATGTAATAGGCTAGTAAAACAATTTCATTTGCATGAATTTCTTTCATGTATTTTTCTTTAAGGTTCTCTTGTTTTATTAAACCACTTTGAAGCAATCGAGTGACAAATGTTCCAGTTCCGGTAAAGGGATCTATAATGTGCACTCCCTGGTTATTTAATGTCTGTTTGAACTGTGATTTAAGTAGGTCATTAACACTGTGTATTATGAAGTCTACTACCTCAACAGGTGTGTAGACGATGCCTAATCGTTCGGTCATCCGAGGAAATGCATTACGGAAGAATTTATCGTACAGTTCAAGTATTATCCTTTGTTTCCCTTCGGCGCTATCAATGCCCTCTGCACGTAATTGAACGCTTGAATAAAAACGATCTAAGGTATCCGTCTCTTTGTCCAATCGATGTTCTTGGAGAGTATCCAATACTTGTTGCATTGCCTGAGATACGGGGTTGTTATTAGCAAAACTATAGTCCTTGAACAACGCATCAAATACGGGTTTAGTAATCAAATGCTGTGAAAGCATTTCTATTACTTCATCATCAGTTATACTATCGTTTAAATCATCTCGAAGTTCTTCTGCGAACGCAAAGAAGGACTTTCTTTCTATTTTATTGCTTTTATCCCTTATTATGGTTGTAATTCTAGCAATATGAGTTTTTGCTATTTTAGCAATATCTTTTGCCCAATCTTCCCAGTGGTTTCTGTTTCCGCATTTTTTAACCACTTTTGCATATAACGCTCGTTCCACTTCACCAACTTCGAATTGTATGTCCATTTGTGTGGGAATGTTGTTTAGATCTGGGCTGCCAATGGTGCTGCTACCTTTGCCAGCTTGTTTTTTCTTCTTTTTTGCCTTTCGTTGAACTTTGTCTGTTATTGCAATGACTTCCATTTTGCTTGTATCTTTGCCGATTAGATCCAACTTGTTTATCATTGCATCAAAGCGGTCATCGTGAGATCTTAGAGCTTGTAAGACCTCCCAAACAACCTTGTATACTTTATTGTCATTCAAAGCTTCAGAGGGAGTCATGCCCATTGGTATTACGACAGGTAAAATTACATACCCTTTGTTTTTGCCATCGGCATTCCGCATTACACGGCCAACTGATTGGACAACATCAATCTGAGAATTCCTGGGTGTGAGAAAAAGAACTGCATCTAGTGCTGGAATATCAACGCCTTCGGAGAGGCAGCGGACATTACTGAGGATATGACTAGTGTCTTCGGCTGGCTCTGATTTTAACCAATCAATCTTTTCAGTCTTTTCACTGGCATTCATGCTCCCGTCGATATGCCTTGCCTCACATATCAGTGTATTGTGTTCTTCTTCCTGTTCTTGGTACGCTTCAACCACTTCTTGGAACATTGATGAAATCTGTTTAGAGCTGACCTTGTGGCTTCTTCCAGATTTTGGGTCAATAACTTGACAAAATGCAACAGACCTTTTCATTGGTTTGGGATCAAGGATCAAATCCTCCTCCATCCCTTGTTTGCTGAGTGCTTTCCAGCAGCCAATAATTTTGGCAGCATCATCTACCTTTAACTGGTTATTATCATCTTTTAATAAATTTTGTATTCTTGAGCTAACATGTTCTTCATCAATCGAAAGGACGATCACTTTATAGTCTGTGAGCAGCCCTAGTTTAACAGATTCTGAGAATGTTATTACGTGAAGTTCTTTACCGTATAATTTCTCGTCATCCATAGAGCATATTGCAACATTGTCTTTTTCGGCAGTAGCCTTTGCACTATCACCATAAATTCTTGGTGTTGCTGTCATATACAAACGTTTCTTGGATTTAATGAAACCCGAATCGTGAATCTTCACGAAGTTGCTTTCACTTTCGTCTTCGAATGTAGCTCCTGTAGTTCGATGGGCCTCATCACATATAATCAGATCAAAATCATCTAGTGCATGATTTTTTTGTGCTTGATTAATCACTTCAATTGAGTGATAGGTTGAATACACAACGCTCATATGCTGATCATCGTGTCTTTTCTTCATTTCACCAGCCAAGCGCTTGGGATCAGTGGTTGCTGGATACCTAAGTTCGTGCATGAAAGTTTGAACTATATCATCATCTTTCTTTCGTTTTTTTCCTACAGCACTATCCGAACAAACTGCAAAATTATGCATTGGCGTTTCAGATTGCTGAGTCCATTCAGTTAAGGTTTGACTAAGTAGAGACAAGCTCGGGACCAGAAACAATACTCTTTTCCCTTTTCCGGCCATTTGTTCAGCTATTTTTAAGCTGGTAAAAGTTTTACCTGTCCCACAGGCCATAATCAGCTTACCACGGTCTGCTTTATTGAGCCCAGATACAACGTTTGAGAGCGCAGTTTCTTGGTGTCGCCGAAGAGTTTTCTTTTTCTTTAGTATAGGTTTGTTGTCGGATTTATATTTGGCCCAGTCGATTTGACTATTCTCAAGATCGTGGAGGTCAATTTTATTAACTGATAATTGTTGATCCCGAAGGGAATCATCTGCGTGTTCACTCCAGAGATTAGTTGTGGTAACTATGATCCGGTGTGAAAATGGCTTCTTTCCGGAAGCCGTGAAAAAACTATCAATATCCTTTTTTTGAACTTTGTAATCTTCAGCGAAGCATTTGCATTGAATGGCATGGAATTCATTTGTTGCATGTGTTTTGGCAACTAGGTCAATTCCAGTATCCCTTTGATCTAGTCCCTGCTCTTTGGCCCAGTCTGAGTATAGCCACACATCGCTGTATAGATCCTTATAGGTCGCTTCAAACCTGAAATAGGTCCTAATCAGCTCTTCAAAATAGGTGCCTTTTTCGCGCTCGGTTTGTGATTTGTTTCGATAATCGTCAAGAAGGTCGGAAAGAGCGCTCATGTAGTACATCCTTAGGCGGCAGCTTAATGTTACATGAGGGATTCTGTCTCTTGAATGACGTAAGTCCAATGAGGCCTTAGCAATAGCTAGATGGATTAGGAGTACAGGTGCAGATAATCCTTCCTCCCAGTCTTCGCTATAACCTACTGTGCTCACTTGTACTAACGTCATAGCAAGTCAGTGCTACAAGTTGCGCAAGTGTAGATACTGGTCCTTGGGCCAGTCTTTTACAAATATGTAGTAGGCATCTGCACTTTCAGCGTACTTTTCTGTAGTGACGATGCTTTGATGGCCAACGCTCTTTTGGACCTTTCGCATGTCACCTGTATGGGCAACCATAAGCGATATGTAAGTATGTCTGCAACTGTGAGGGCTGAGCCCTGGTCGCTTAGTGATTCCTGCCAGTCTTAGAAGTTGGTCGAAGTCAGTCCGCCACTTGGTCTTGTCCTTTCGTGGTCTATCAGACTTTACCACGTATTTGGCCTTTGGATCCATTTGCTTACGAAGTATCTCAGCTAATTCTGGTTGTAGAGGCACTAGACGTTCTTTTTGCCATTTTAATTTCATCCCATGGCCATCCGGCATGCAGACTCGAACAATTTCTTCTTCGAAGAGAATGTCGGCAGTTCGAAGGCCCGCCGCTTCACCGCAACGTAAGCCGAGGTAGCACATCAGGCATGTCATCAACCAAAATGAATGGTGACTATTTTCGTCATTTAGTAGACGCTTGAGCTCTGACACAGTCAGGACGGGCTTGTTTTTCTTTACTTCACGTAGCTTCTTTAACGGCGCTAATACATCTCGATTTGCATATCCATTGTCACTACACCAAGTTGAGAATGTCTTGGCCTGGGCAATGTATCTGTTAATTGTAGACGGTGATAATTTTAACTGTGTTTGGCGGCGTACAGACCCATCTCTGTTGGTCTTCAGGGCTTTTTTATTATATAATATCAATTTTGCAGTGTGTATGAATGATGGATTGTTTAAGTCCTTCGCGCCATTGTTATGCAGTAATTGGAGTGTGTCTTCAGCTTGTCTAATATAACCTTCTGACAGGCGGCGACTTTTTAATTCCGAAAGATATTCATCCAAGTATGTTACCACAAGGCAGCATCTGCCTGTGTCGAGTCCTGCTTGTATACGAGCGACGGTAGCGGTAGCCCAGTCGATAGCGTCGCGGCGTTTATCAAACACTTTGGATTTATATTTAGTCCCACCGATTAGGGCTTTTGCTAGGTATCGCCGCACGCCGGGGTTAACCGGCTTTCCAAGTCGTCGTCGTTTTTCCCATTGGTCTTCTATGGTCACGCCACGAGGCAGAGTTGGGTCTTTTTTTCTTGGGTCAGGCATTTTACTAATTCCGATTGAAATGAATTATAGATTCTGCGATTTACTCCGCAATTTATCTATAAATACATTTCTGCATGTAAAATAATTCTGACTCAGATTTAAAGTGTCAAATCAACTCAGCTTTGACACTAGTTAGCTTAATACCGCGTGTAGAATCCGTTGAGCGGCCTCGATCACAGACCACTGATCTTCGATATAGTAATCATAGTCCTCATCCTCAGCGCTACTAATTTGGGGGATGAACGCGATGTGATCGTGTAAATATTTCAGAAATTCTCGGCCTTCAGAGTTGTTTTTCCATTGGTGCCATCTGCTAACATTGATGTAATTATTTTTATCAAGCTCTTCTGAAAGGATTTTTCGGGTGATCTTATCGATGTCCTTTGAAAGCCGTTTCAAGCCATGGCGTTTTTCTTTTGAAATCAGCTTAACTGCCTCCGGGTCATTGGAGTAATGATCGAGTAAATTCTCGGTTCTCATTTTATTCCATGACTCATATTCCAACGTGTCTATTAATCCCTCTGCAGCTGTAAGTAAAGCATCCCATTCAAAATTTTCATTGTTTACCCCGTGGGATCTGTCGGGCTTCAATAAGGGAGATTTCATGAGTGCACTGATCAATTTCTCTTTAAGGGTTTTGTGGCTGTGGAAGTGGTCTTTTTGTACTGTATCGGGCAGGCTTTTAATGGATTTTGCAATGATGAGAAATTCCCATAGGTTTAAATCGATGTTAAAGTTGAAACTCTCCTCGCCATGAAAGTAGGCATCGTAAAATCTATCGCTCTCTCTTACCTCTGACTGTAGTGTGGTTGCTAGAAGGCTTAATTGGTCATCGAATGTCGTAGACTTCAGCTCTTTCCAGTCAGTAACTCCAATCGCATTGGCAATGGCTATAGCCTGACCGACCGTTATCCATCGGTTGGTGGTGCTATTGTTTCTGGGCTCCCCAATTGCACGGGAGACATAGCTGGGTCCACTACTTAAACCTGGAAATGCTGCATGTCCTAAATTAGTAATAATTGGTTCGCTAAATTTCTTGCTTGCAATGTCCATAACCTTTTTGCGGTCCAGGAAAATCTTTTCCTTTGTCATAGTTTGACTCCTTGTTGGCTTATGCCCGCAATTGTAAACTTGGTTAGCGGCGCTGATAGGTGTATCTCTGGAATACAGTGGCAATATGTCAAAAGTCGCTCCTTTTGACATTTCCGGCGTCTCTTTTGGGATTGGGTTTAGCCAATGTAGTTGTCGTCTGTATGACCTCCACTCATGACCATGAACAACCGCCGTTGTAAATCAGATGATCCATTTCATCAGCCATTAACTTCAATAATTGCAGCCCTTCAGCAATTCGCATTAGCTCTTAAGGCAGAGCATACGTCATTGCGTGAGTCGATCTACAGAGATCTGCCGGGGCTCATCGAGGACTGCGTGGCAAACCGCAGCACCAAGCTTTCCGGTGCCCAGGTCCGGAAGATGTACAAGCTTAAGCGTAAGGTTGTATACGACGCTCTTAACTCAGGGCAGTTGCATGGAGAAAAAGTCGAGTCTGGCGGCAAGTCAATCTGGCTCATCGACCAGTCCGATGCTGCTGCTTGGTATAAGAAGCACCATTCAAACAGATCAATCAATTAACCCTGTAACTAAGGAGAAATTATGCAGGAAAAGCAACGAAATGAAGATCGCTCATGGGAGCTTGCTTCGATCATCGAAGGTTCCAAGGATTTAACAGGAGGATCTCCAGACCCTAAAGGCAATGCTGTCTATACTATAGATATGGTAAGCAGTATTAAAAAAATTGTCGAAGATAATGTCAAAGAATGCATACGTGAGTATAAAAATGCAGGCTTGGACCCATTAAAGATAAGAACAATTATATGTGGCTTACGGGATGAAGGTCATCCTGCACTGGAAACATACTGTTTGAATGAGTTAATTAAGCGCACAGAGATTTGGATCACTGAAGTGTATTTGGATGGAGACAGCCGTGATTGATATCCCTGATATAGACCTCAATAATTATGACCTAGATGGCCCATTGCCATCGGGCAAAAAGAACCGTGATCCTACCTATTTCCATATGCTGTTGTGCGGAATTGTATTGCATACCAACGATTACTTTACCGAGCATGATGATGCCAAGCCTGTATTATTTAGTAAGCGGCCCGGATTGAAGGGAACTGGTCTACATAGTCTGAGTCATGGTGAGCTTTTGACAGCACAACACATCTATGCGATGAGCATAAATATGCGATCAGCAGATATTGAGCATTGGATTCATGTAAGAAATCAACAGCGACATGCCGCTAAGAAACCAAAGGACATTGAGCCAGCAACTATTGATGATTCCTTACTATCGAATGCACTTGATGTGGCGTTCTATTTTGATTTAACACTCTGCGTAGAAGTTGATGCAGCAGATGCATTACTGAACAAAGTGTTCAGCAGTGATGCTTAGCGTTGTCCACCCTGGCCACTTTGCACGAGCCGCAAAGTGGCCATGGCTTTTGTGTATTTTTCCCAGCAGAAATGCTTCCGTGTGGGGTTGGACACCTTGCCCACCGCGTCCACTTCTGAGGAAGGCAAAGAACAAAAAAACTGGCAAGACTTTGGGTGCTGCCTTTCCCCAGCACCGTACTCTGCTTTTTATCTTGTGTCCCAAGTGGTCTTGGTGCCCAAGTTGCTCTCTAGCACTCTGGTTTTGGGTCTATCAGCGCCAAAACGCGGACACCTTGTCCGTCTTACTTGGTGGTCCTGGTGGGCCGAACAATTGTTTTAAATAAGGAAAGCTGTCATGTCAGATTTCGATGATGACTATGATGACCCAGAAAGTAAGTCTCACAGTGATATCATAAATGATCTAGCAGAAGAGCTTGGGTTTGATAATGAGGAGCCCCAAAAGACTGAACATCGCACTGAAACAACACTGGTACCTGAAGGTAAAGAGCAGACCGATACGCTCATTACATATGACGACAATGACCCTACTGCTGATCCTGATTATGATGATCTAGCAGAGGATCATTGCATTGAACAAGAAAATAGCGAATTGTCAGAACCCGAAATCATAGACCAATTAATCCAATTTGATCCTGTCTTGCCAATGATTCGTGACATACCACAAATTGGTTTTTTTGAAATTGATCAACATGGAGTCTGGTATTTAAAGCCAAATGATAAAAAACCAGAAGATACTATTCGTACCTGGATATCGACGCCGCTTGTAGTTCTTGGTCAGACTCGTGCAAAGGACGGCACTAATTGGGGTGTTTTGCTATGGTGGCGTGACGGCGATGGTCGTACACATCACTTGCCTGTAAAAGCATCGCTGATACCCAAGGAGTCGCATCAATTATTGGAAGCCTTAGCAGACCGTGGATTGAGATACTCGATCACAAAACTGCATATACATTTGCTGACTAGCTATGTTTTTCATTCCGTAAGTGAGGTACGTTTTACCAGCGTAAGTCAGCCTGGCTGGCATAATGGCCATTATGTTATGGGCGATAGTCTTGGAACGGTTGTTTATAAATCTGAAGATGAGAATGAACGTGTTTTTCTTCAATCTGACTATATGGCAGATGTAGTTGAATATAAGGGCAGTTATTCAGCCTGGCGTAATGAACTAGCGGTAAAATCTATTGGAAATAGCCGCGCTGTTTTTGCTTTGTGCCTTGGTTTTGCAGCATCACTTTCTTCGCTCTTGGAGCTACCAACCGTGTGCTTTAATTTGCGCGGTAATTCATCTATAGGTAAAACAGTCTTGCTGCAGTTAGCTGTAAGTGTGAATGGAACACAGGTCCAGTCATGGCGTTCTACTGACAATGCTTTTGAGATGTTAGCCGCTTCTAGCAATCACAGACTAGTTGTCTTGGATGAGTTGGGACAGGCGGTCCCGCGTACAGTTGGTGAAACCGTGTACATGTTTGCCAATGAGAGAGGAAAGCGCCGTATGACAGCAACTATTACGAGCAGACCAGTTTTTACATGGAATTTTATGGTTTTATCATCCTCTGAAATTGCATTAGCTGATCTATTATCAGAAGCAGGTAAACAAGTTAAGGCAGGTCAAGAGGCCAGATTTATTGATATCCCTGCAGATGCTGGATGTGGGCTCGGTGTGTGGGAGGATTTACATAATGGCTAAAAGTGGAGCACAATTCTCAGATGAAATTCGAAAGCTGGCCAAGGAAAACACTGGTTATGCGGGTAGACAGTTTATAGCACAGGCAGTGCATTGGCAGGACGAACTGCCAGAAGAATGGCAAGAGTTTAAGGCCATTTTCCTTAAAGAAGTTTTGCCAAAGGATTCTGACGGACAAATTGTTCGCGTGTTAGAACGCTTTGCACAAGTTGCATTTGCAGGTGAAAAGGCAAGTGAATGGGGTATCACTGGATGGAAATCTGGTGTTGCAAGAACAAATGTGATTAAGGTGGCCAATGCCTGGATTGAAAATCGCGGCTCAACAACTAGTCGAGAGGAGCAGCAGGCTATCGAATTAATACGTTCTTATATTGAGTATAATGCACCGTCTCAAATGAATGTTATTAATCGTTTTAATGGCAGGGTGACAATAGATGGATTTCCTGTTCGCAACAGAACTGGATTTATTGATAAAGTACAGACATTAATTGATGGTGAGGATGAACCACGTCAACTTAACCATTATTATTTTTTACCCAACGCATGGCGTCAGCATGTTTGCAAGGGCATGGATGCTCGATTTGTGGCAAAGGTCTTGGCAAAAAATGGGTATATTAAAAAGAGTTCAGATGGAAAATATCAACGTAAAATGTCGCTGCCTGATATGCCAAGGCAGCGGGTCTATCATGTGCTCCCGCACATTATTAGCGACAAGGGATGATATCTGGTTTAGAGATATATCTCCGACGCCAGACGAGCGCTCCCGTGACATTCTGAATCTAATAAACGGGCAGAAATATTTTTGGAGCATGAAAAGACCTCGGTGAAATATTTCTGGAAATTTATTCCATGTTTTTACTACATGAACTATCCTGCTCATTCATGTTTGTTTTACATAATTTATGTTGTTAGAGGCATAGGGGAATGGTGTATATAATATTACTTTTCAATTATGGACGCGAAAAGTTTCCTCTTTAGCATCACTGTCTGACCCCTTCTCTGGTGCGAAATATATTTCCCACGCGTGAGATTAATTATCGACTTTTTATTGATATCAGTAAGAGAATCGCGGATAAACCTGTGAAGATCGCAGTTGTTTGTAGTTGGGGACTGCTTGAGTCAACGCAAAGTGACTCTCTTACAAAGTGCTCGCAGTTATTCCAAGGTGTCCAGGTTTCACCAAGCTTTGATCTCGCGTTTCTTATTGCGTTTTGGGCATTTGTATTGGACTGAATGTCATATCGATAAATGGGTTGACCATTACTGAATGTATCCCATGTGACTTCCATGGCTCGACCACGCTTCAAGGACTTCTCAAGGACCATGGGCTTGCCGTGCATTTTCCTATCCGAGACGATGCCGATATGTCTATAAAACCCCACATTGAGGTAAATTGGTGTACCTGCAGGAATGCCCCTCGGGTCATCTATTGGACTTGGTGAATTGCCATTATCTAGCATAATTGCTCCTTGAGCGTGTATGGCTGAAAACCTAATATGCAGGAGAAGCATATATGTCAAATGAAAAAATGGTGAATGTCACCACCTTCCCAGCAGTGGTCGGCGCAATATTGAGGCATTACAGGACCACCAAGGGTATTGAGCAAAAAGATCTCTCTGAAAAAACGGGCATTCCTCAGTCAACGATATCTAGGGCTGAGAAGGGCGATGTAAGCGTATCCGTAGATCTGTTAGATAAACTATGTTATGGACTAGGGGTTATGCCTTCTCAGGTGTTCAAGGATGCGGAAACTGCCAGGACCAATCTCCTAAAAAACGATGTAGAGATTCGATCTGATGCGAAGACCTCTGATTTGATCAAGAAGGGCTTGGTCGTGGTAGGCATTGCTGCCATCATAGCACTAATTGCTCGAAGATAGTTAAGGGCCACAAACAGTGTCCTTGTGTTAACCCTCGTGTTAATTGGAGCTTGTTCTCATAAGGTGTTGAGCTTCAAGTGCCGTTCCTTACGGGCTTTAAGTTTAATTTGCATGTGTTAGACTCCCTGCTTATTAGGCAGGGAGTGTACCGAGTTAGGCATGAGTGAGCAAAATTGCATTGGGTCTGTTTGGAATAGATGGGATTTGCATATACACAGCCCAGATACTGCACTGAATGATCAGTTTGCTGGATCTGATGCAGGTAATAAATGGGGCGCCTATCTGGATAAAATTGAATCCTATCCAGAAGTGAAGGCCATTGCAATAACTGACTACTACTCTTTTGATAATTACAGGAAATTCAAAAATTTTCATGATCAGGGGCGAGCAAACGATATCGAATTTCATTTACCCAATCTTGAGCTTCGACTGGATATTCAGACGGAAGACGGGAACCCTGTTAATTTTCATATTTTGGTGAATCCAGATATTTTAGAGGATTTTGAACGAGTATTTTTCCCGAGTATGAAATTCGGAGAATATTTTTGTACTCGAAACGATTTAATTAAGCTAGGACAACAGGCCTCTTCTTCTGAGTTGAGCGAGAACGAAGCGTATGAGCTGGGCATAAGTCAGTTTAAGGTTTCGTACACTAGGCTTATGGATTTTTTTAATGATAATCCAAAAATTCGTAAAAATGTATTGCTTGGCATTCCCAATAATTCGAAAGATGGTCTTGGAGGTTTGAGCGCGGGTTCCTTCCAATCATTAAGAGACTTTTTATATGGTTTTGTGGATTTCATCGACAGCGGTAGGCCAAAGGATGTAGAATATTTCCTGGGTTTAAGCGAGGATAAAGATGAGGAATATATAAAACAAAGATACGGAAAGCTGCTGCCCTGCATTAAGGGCTCTGATGCCCACAACTTAGAAAAAGTTTTTTGTCCACATAAGGATCGAAAGTGTTGGATCAAGTCTGAATTAACATTCGAGGGTTTAAAGCAGATTAAGTATGAACCTCAGTATAGGGTGCACATTGGTCAATATGCCCCGCAGACTCCAATACATGTAATAAATAAATTGACGCTATCTAACCCTGAATTATCAGTTGAGTCCAAGGCCGGTCAGATAGAATCGACTTATCCTTTTTGCTTTAATGGCGTAGGATTAATATCATTTTCTCCGTCCTACACATGTGTTGTTGGAGGTCGAGGATCAGGAAAAAGCACATTGTTGCAGTTGATTAATGCAGGAATGGGAAAACCAGCTGGTTTTTTGGATGGCTGTGTTTTGCATGATGATAATGGCCAAGTTTTCTCGCCGTCTGACTTTTGTAGCCTGAATGATGGAACGCCACCAGATTCAGCGGAATATTTACCCCAAGATAAGGTCGAAGGTTACGCTATTAATGGGCGAGAGTTGTCGAGTGCAATATACAATAGAATTACACAGTTGGACTCAAGCAATAAGCTGATGGGAATAATCAATGAGGCCGAGGCTAATGGGGATACGATCGACAGTTTAGTGGGTTCAATGCGAAAATACGCGAGTCTAATTAAAGAAAGAGCCAATGTAGAAAAAAGAATCGGTTCTTTAGAGCGCATTGTATCTTCATTGAATGATCCAGCCCATAAGGAGATTAATGATAAAATTAGTGAGCTCGCAGGAACGCTGTCCGAATATAAGTCAGACATTGCTATCATAGAAAACGCCGAATCAATTTTAGCTGAGGCAATTCATTCATTAGAGAGCATTAAAAAACCAAAAGATGAAGATGCTAAAGAATGGTTGGACGGGGTTATAGTTCAATATGGTGAAATAAGGAAATCATCACCTACTACACGAATCCTTGCAGATTTGCAGAAAAAGTCTTTGAGTGTCGAGGCAGACATTGCAACTGAGAGGGAGAAGTTAGAAGTGTTTTTGGCAGAAAAGGGAGTGGAGCCCCAGAATGCACTTGATTTGAACAAGGCCAATGAAGATATTCTTGAGCTGAAGCAGTCTCTGGCGAATATCAATGAAGAAATTTCGGAACATAAAGAGTATATCGATAATAATCCTCCCCCAGATCAATTGTTATCGAGTTATATGGAGCATTCTATTCCGATAATTGACGACTTGAACGATCTGTTAAAAGCGACGTCTCCCCATGTAAAGTCAATAGTAATTAAGCCCGGTTTGCTTTTTGGCTATGCTCATTCGAGTCTTGCATCAGAGTTGATTGATTTGATGAACCAACAGTACGAAGAGAGTAATTTAAGGGCAGACAAAGTGCGGCGCTGTATTGAACAATTAAATGGTAAGATATGGGCTGAGGGAAGTGATGATGATGTATTTGATGCGTTATTTGATGGAATACCCGAAGGTAAGACGGTTAATTTATTAAAGGAATACCTGAGAGACTCAAATAATATTCAAATTTTAAGATTGATGTACATGAAGCGCCTCTGCTCAATAAAGAGCATCAGATCTGTTAATATAGAGTATGGAGACAAACCAATCGAAACTTGTTCATTTGGTCAAAGATGCACTGCAGTTTTAGTTATTTTGTTAAGTATTGGCAATCACCCATTGATTATAGATGAGCCGGAGGCACATCTGGACAGTGCGTTAATTGCAGAGTATTTGACTGACCTAATAAAACGACAAAAATCGCGGAGGCAGATAATATTTGCAACGCATAATGCTAATTTTGTAATAAATGGCGACGCTGACCTCGTTATTTCTCTAAATTCTCTGGAGAACGGCATTACGAATGTGCAACAATTTGCTATTGAGAATATAGAGAATAGAGAGTCTCTTCTTAAGCTAGAGGGTGGTAAGGAGGCGTTTGCGCAACGTGGCTGGAGATATTCTTCGAAGCCTGATGGCGATAAGATGGAGTTTGATTAAGTGTTATTTATCCAACATTTGATGACAGACTCATAGATTTTTCTTTTATTGCAAATCTGTAATGATTAACATTCTGACAGTACCCCCAAGTAGTTTGGAGTGATGCATGGCCAGCCAATGTTTTCAGTTCAAAAGAATCCATTCCATTAGCGGAACATATGCAGGCCCAGGTATGCCTTCCACTATGGGGGCTGCGGCCATCAAGTTCGATGTCATTATTCTTCAATAGTCTAATGAAGTAGTGCCGCCATACGGATTTATGTGTCCGTAAATGATCATCAACAATCCACCCGTGCGGTTTGGCAATAGGGCGTAGTAAATTGGCTAATTCCAAGGGTAGCAGCACAACGCGCTCTTTTTGACCCTTGAGTCTGTATTCAGATTTCACTCGAATCTTTATCTGTCCCTCCTTCCAATCTATATCCTGCCACTCGACATGCATAGCCTCACTAATTCTCAAGCCCGAATAAATGGTAAATGCAAATGGTATCATCATAGGCTCTGAGTAATTAGGATCAGAAAGTATTAGATGGATTTCTTTAAACGTAAAAGTCGGTTTGATTTTTGATGGCCCCTTAACCTTTGACACAATACCGTGGAGTGGATCAATCGGTAAATATCGGCGCTTGTGAGCAAAAGAAACCAGTGCAAGCAAATGATTGAGGTAACAATTTTTAGTGCGTGCAGATAATGTTAACTTTGTTCTGCGCCGTATCGTTCCGTCTTTGCTTCTGGTTTGTGCTTTGAGGTTATGGATGAAGGTTTCAACTTTAGATGCAATATGGTCGTGTCGTAGGTCATTTATTCCATTTTTTATGGCAAGACCTAAAACCATTTCACATTGACTAATATGACCGGGCGAGCAGTTCATGCCCTTTAGGTGTGCAAGGTATTCATCTTTGATAGCTGAAATTGTGCATTTCTTGCCATGGTCCGCGCCGCTTTTAATTTTAGCGAGTAAGTCCTCTGCCCATTCCCAAGCCTGTACTTCCTCATCAAACGCTTTGGTCCTATACTTCTTTGTGCCAATAATCTGAACGCGCCCAAGCCACCTCTTACCTATATTCCAGTTCTTTTTCCCAGACTTTTTCTTGGCCTTGTGGATGTCTACTACAGAGCAGTAACGAACATGGCGGCTTTTTATTTTCCCCATGATTAAACCTCCATGAATCCAGCGTTGATAAAACATTCGAGAGTGAGCCTTTGAATATTATCATAAATAAAGGCCCTGGCTTCAGCCTGGTGTGCAAACTCTAGATTTAGTTGCAGGCATCCCTGTTGGTCCTGTGAGTCATATAATAAAATACAACCACCGTTGCGATCTAGCAGCATGAAATAAGGCGTATGGTCATTTAGATGACCTTCTGATATTAAAGGTTCTTCATCGTTCCATGATTGTGCGCCTGTGAAAATTTCCCACTCATCTTCACTTATTTCACGAAATGTAATGTCGGTAGTAATTGTCATCGCTGTCCCATGAAGCGTTCATTTTAGTGGACGGCGCAGGCCAACAATTTACACAGTTAGCAAGAGAAAATACACGTGTGATATGTTCTCTTGTAATATTATATTTCGCTGACTTCTTGATAACCGCAATTACTACATTTAACGATGCCATACATTCTATCGTGCTCTTCGTCGAGTGCGCTAGATGAGTGAAGGTCGCTAGCATTTCCGCCGCAGTTGGGGCAGACAAAAAAATTACCTATGAGTGGATTGTAATGTAAATCGCCGATATTTGCCAATTCATCCTGCATGGCCATTAGTTGGTCACTTCTTTTCGTAATACCTGTTATTGCAGATATACAGTTCATTGGGAGTGTATTTAGGTTCGTTCCGTTAATATAAACTATTCCAGATAGAAGGGCCGGTAGCGGAGTTGAGTCTAGAATAATAGGTATCACTTTTTTTCCATGCGTTATGGATTGTGTAATGGCAGAATTTATTTCGGCATTGACCCAATTACTTTGGGCGGCGCTCTCTGACCAGAATACTAAAATTGTATCGCAGTTATCCAATGCATCCGATATGCTCATCGTTAACATGTCGCCAGGTTGTAGATTCCATTCATCAAGCCACACGTTTATTTTCATTAGCTGTAGTTGTGTGGCAACTGATCTAACAGTTGGTTTATCTTTACTGTTATGGCTTAGGAATACGGTCATTTTATATCCTGACTATTTGTCTTATCTGGTGGATGTCATTAATTCCAGGCTTTTTGACGAGGATATTGTAATTATTGTTAGGGTCTAAAACAGACCACGCAAGTATACTGTCTGTCTCTGGTACATGCCAAACCCCGACTCCCAATACAATGTGGCCCATATTTGAGGTATGATCCTGACTCTTCAGCCAAAGCAGGTAGGGCCCATTTATAATTCCCTTTTTTATTTCTTCGATGCTTGGGGTTGTATTTAATATTGGAGTAAATGTTAAGGTGGTGTTGTTAGGGCATTTAATTTCTTGTGTTGCGAATGTGAAATCCAAATTATTTACAGCGGCTTTGGGTGACTTCTTATCCACACCGGGCATCAATTCTTCAACTATTGAATCTATAGTCTTCGGGTCGTTGTGCCAAATTGTTGCCATAGCAATGCAGGCTGCCCAGCATGTGTAGTCATCGTGTTCTTGAGTGACCAGAAAATTATCCGATATGGTATGCTGTTTTCCCAAGTATCTGTTTTGTTTGTTTTCGTTGAGTGTATCGCGTGTGACCATTCGCTTGATGCCCTAAAGTGAATTACCTTTCAACAGCGTTTCAACTGACGTTTCTTAGGCCCATAATTTAAAGCAAGAGAAAACCCCGCAAGGTTAATACCTCACGGGGTTTTCGTTTGGAGCGGGTGATGAGACTCGAACTCACGACCTACAGCATGGCAAGCTGTCGCTCTAGCCAACTGAGCTACACCCGCATCGGGGCGGCACATGTTGTGCCGTGTTTGGCTTTGTCCAGTATCTATTTGTAAGTGGTGCCAGTCAAGGGGCTTAAGGGCGTTTTCTTTAAGATTTGCCCTTCTTGATGATGCCCTTAGCAAGCAGCATGAAGGATAGGAATATGGCGAAAAAGCTACCTATGAAGATGAAGGCGGAGGCTCCGCCGCCAATATAAAGACCTTCGACACTACCAGTGGTGAAGTAGAGCATGACGCCAGTGATCGAGATCAGGGCGAAAATGCAGGTCAGGGCAGCAAACATGCCGAGGGATGGTGGACGTATCTTCATTGCTTCATCAGACTTTCGATAGCAGTGATACTTTGCTGAGATCGTAGTCAACTGTTCCAAAATAGTGTTGATTTTTATGTCAGTGATGCAGCTGAATTAGTCCGGTTGCAACAACCCTAAAGTTATATCACTACCTTCTTCATCCTTCTCGACAAAGCCAACACACAGACCTTCTGTTTTAGCCTTAAGAATTTCGGCGGCATCCACACAGAAATACACGTCCTTATCGCATTCCTGGCAATGACGGATTCTTGCGTTATTTGTTTCGTCCATTGCATACCAGTCATTTGGACATTTAAATTTAAATTTCTTTTCGCATTGAATTACATGCTCATAGAAGCCGTCAGAATCACGACTCAGTGCAAACGACCTGTAAAATTCTAAATCTTGTTTATCGACAATGTCAACTTTGATACGTTCTATGTTCAGTATAAACTTTAAATTATCCTCATCCTCATAACTATAATCACTTGCTCCAATGACATAAGCCACCTCATCTACTATCTCAACCAATAAAACACTAGAGGTTTCAAGTATGTGGACATGTACAATTCCGACATGTGCATTGATTTTATTCATTAATTCTGGGTCTATCATATGTCACTCAACACAATTAGTTTCTTCATACTTCAATTGAAAATATTTCTTATATTTAACGACATAGTCAGGATCATCCTTATCGATATCAGTAAAATCTAAAACCATATCAGCAAAACCAACTTTAACTAATAATCGGCTATAATCTTTAAATTCCGTTCCCAATCGACCTGAATCTAACTTTATTTTACATAACTTTCTTATTCTTGACTTTTGCGCCATATTCAGATTGGCTCGTTTGAGACTTCTTGCGATACGGCTTCGTGTTATTCTACCAAAGGGAATCGGTTTCATATATTCCAAACACTTAAGACTTAGATCAATGCAAGCTAGATCATCTGATTCAATACCCTTTATCACTTCATCCCAGATAGAATAAATCCACCTTCGATCACCTTCCTCCCAAATTTCTGGCTCAAGTGGCAGGGGTTCTTTTATCCCATATTGCTTGCACAGTTGAATGTATTCTCTTTGAATTGTTTCAACCGAGAATATATCAGGCTGGTTGTAATCTATAATATTCACTGACGTTCTCACTCACCACCGTGCACTACAATTTAATTTTTCAAATATCCCACGGTATCAAGGAAAGCAAAAGGCAAATCAATAAACTACGCTTATTGTCGTTTCGTAGCTTTAATGCCATAATAAACCACAATGCAAGTGCCCCAATAATTAGTCCAACACCCCAAGCAATACTTGAAGAGCTCTCTTCTTCAATGCCTATACATAAAACTGCTATGCCAATAAAGGTTGTTACAAATATATACCCAATGATCGCCATCTTACCTAACACTGCATATCTCTCTTACCATCAGCCTATACCCTCAGTATAAATGTTCACCAAGAAATGTGCTGAAACTTAGATCCTTGTCCCCACCGCAAAGCCCCCATCATACCCACCCATGGACCACGCCTGGATCTTACTCCTTAGCTTTCTTGCCATCGCCCTGTTCTTTTCCTTCCTGTGCTCAGTTCTTGAAGCCGTATTGCTCAGCTTAACGCCCAGCTTCATTGCCTCTCAGGACGGTCGCTTTGCCAATGCGTTAGAAAAACTGAAACGCGACATCGACAAGCCCCTAGCTGCTATCCTAACCCTCAACACTTTTGCCCATACCATTGGGGCCGCGGGTGTTGGGGCCGCTGCTCAACAGATTTGGGGAGAAGAAGCCCTCACCTTGGTCAGTTTTGTCGCCACCATTCTCATTTTAATCTGCTCAGAAATTATTCCTAAAACCATCGGTGCAGTGTACTGGCGTCAATTAGCCAAACCGGTTGTGACCACTACCACTTGGTTAACCATTATACTTGCCCCAGCTGTATGGTTTTGTCAATTAATTACAAAAATGTTACGCCGTAACGAAGAAGAAAGTATTTTATCTCGAACAGATTTAACGCGCGTTGCCAGTATGGGCCATCGTGATGGTCTAATTCGCGAGCATGAACGTCGTATTATAGAAAACCTGATGGAAAAAGAAGATCTACAAACGCAACACGTTATGACACCGATGGATCGTTTAGTTGCCCTTCCTGTAAGCACTCCAATTAATCAATTAACACCACAATCAAAAAGTTGGCACGTCTCACGTATCCCGCTCTACAATGATACAGTCAATAATATTATTGGCTATGTCTTAAAAGATGAAGTGCTCGGCGCATTGCTTGGAAAAAATGGCCGGCAAACCATGCAACAATTTAAACGTCCGATCGTTACGGTTCAGGCTGATAATACATTGGTGGAACTGTATAACGAGCTCGTTAACGCCCATGAACACATCGCTATCGTCCGCAACGATAAGAACGAAACCGTCGGTATCGTCACTATGGAAGATGTGCTTGAGGAATTACTCGGTCAAGAAATTGTCGATGAGAGCGACCTCGCTCGCGGCGTTCTCGATTAGCGACCTATTTAAGTACAGCGCCACACTGACCTCGATTTGCCATCTCACATTTGCACACTAGGATAAGCCGTAGTCCTCTTTCCTAACGACAGCGCAATATAAGATAATCATTCAAAATGACGCAAGATCTTGACGATTCTGATGATGAGAAGCTCTTTAACGAGTTAGCGCAAACTATTGCTGAGCACACACCAGATCTGATTGTTAGCAATAACATTGACGTTATGGCCATCAACACCATTGAAGATGGCGAGACTACCACCACTGAGACACGTTACGAAGATATCTTGGTCAATGGCACTTTGGTCCTCGATAGCACGGACGAGTTCCCTTGTACTGAACGCTTTGACATCAAAGAACTGATTGGTTCAGGTGGTAGCGGAGCTGTTTATGAACTCCAAGACAACAATCTGCGTCGCAGTGTTGCTATTAAATTCCTATCAACAGATAACGAAACGAAGGTCAAAACTGTTAAACGCTTCATGCACGAAGCTTTAATTACCAGCTATCTCGAGCATCCCAACATCCCTCCTGTCTACAACCTCGATATTCAAGTAGATAATAAAATATATTACATCATGAAAAAAATTAACGGAAAACCGTTAAGTCGATATATTAAACAAGGTGAAGTCGAAAATGCAGATGATGTAGCCAAGGTTCTTTCCGTTTTTCTAAAAGTTTGTGACGCCGTTGCCTATGCCCATTCGCGCAACGTTATTCATCGCGACATTAAACCAGACAATGTAATGGTTGGTGATTATGGTGAAGTCTATCTTGTTGACTGGGGCATCGCACTCGATGTCAGTGACGATAAAAATATAAGTGGCAGTATGTCGGGCACACCAATGTATATGAGCCCCGAACAAGCGCGTAAAGAACAAGCAACAAAAAGCAGTGATATCTATTGTTTAGGCACTACTTTTTATCATGTCTTATCCGGTCAATTTCCATATAGCAGTAAAAACGTGGAAATGTTTTGGGAGCATAAACGCAAAGGTATATTGAATCTTGGAGAATCTAAAACAATTCCTAAGCCCTTACTCGCCATTTGTAAAAAATGTATGGCGGCAAAACCACAGGATCGTTATCCAGATATTCAATCGCTCATCAGTGAATTGAGAATATATCAAAGTGGAGGCATGGTTGATACCTATCAATACAGCCTGCGCGAGTATTTCCGCTATCATCTCAAGAAATCATCAAAACATTTTGTCTGGGTAGCGGTACTCTTGATCTTTATTGCTGCCGCTGTCTATGGAGTCTATAAAAATCAACAGCGACAAATTGCTGGATGGGGTGACCCAATCTTTGAAACGTCATTTAATGATGATAAAAATTGGAAGGACGACTGGCTGTTTCGCAAAGATCGTTCCGATGCCTTTGCCATTGAAGATGGTCGTTTGATTGCCAAGAAAGGGCCAGAATTCACTTGGCTCTATAAGCATAAAATTAAAGGTAGCGTTGCCATCGAATTTGAAGGTGAAAGCCTGCCAGACTCTAAGCCAGGTGATTTGTCAATTATCCATGTACCGGACCTTAAGGAATTTAATCAAGAAGGAAAATCACAAGCACCCACCAATGCCTATTATTTACAACTTGGTGCCCTGAGTAATACCTGCACCATGATTGATGGGCCCGTCGGCCGCCTTAATTATTCTGAGTTTACCATCGAAAACGGTCAGAAATATAAAATTCGCGCAGAAATTGACGGTAAGCGTCTGCGTCTTTACGTTGATGACGTCCTTTTGAACTCGCATGATTTAATTACACCTATCGACAGTGGTTATATAGGACTCTATGCGTATTTTGACAATAAAGCCTTCGACAACATCAAAATTTATAATAAAGAATTACCTGAAATCACCGACATTACCAAAACTATCGATATACTATTTCAGCATGAACAATTTGAAACAGCAGCTGAACATTATGAACGCATCAGTCGCGTTCACGCCGGAACCGACACAGCCAATTATAGCCTTTATAAATTAGGTCTTTGTAATTATCATCTGGGTAAACATGCCGAAGCCGTTGAATTATGGGATAGTATTGATGATCCTTATTATGATGTGTATATTTATCATTACCGATGGATGTATTTAATAAGACATGACAAACCATACCAGATCATCAAAGAGATGGAGCAAGCAATTGCTAAAAAAAGTAGCAGAGAACGTATTATTTTACAATGGGTTATATTTTTAAAGAAAGCTAATGATCACGGCTATCTCGATATGATCGATAAACTACTAGCCATGCGCAGTAAGTATTTTCCAGATAACGATATTTTTGTTAAAAACATATACGATAGTTTAGTTATTCTTGGACGGGCCGATAAGGCAATCGAATGGTTTCCAAAACATGAGTCCTATGTACTCCGAGCGATGAGCGAATGTGGCCGTTATAAAGAAATAATGGAACGAGTTCCTGAAGAGAGCGGTCATTATGCCAACGCTCTTCGCGCCACCGGCCAATACGAAGCATTACTCAAATGGCTTGATGAATACGGAAAAAAACCTGAAGACAAATTTGGCACCTTACTAAACCTTGGTCGCATCGAAGAGGCCAAAAAACTATTTGGTAAAGAATCAGATTTGTATGATAATATTATTCTCTTTGGGGAAAATAACTTTAAAGCTATTGAAGATATGTCTGAAGAAGGTGACCTTTTATGGACACTTGTTCAACTCTACCTTGAAAACGAAGAAGGGTTTTTAATTGCCCAAGAGAATCACCGTGAATTTACACCGGATTATCGTTTTGACGCCCGCATGTCACTCGCTTTAAAACGCTATATCCAGGGCGACAAAAGTTCCTTAGCAGATATGCGTGAATATATTGATAACACACCCGGTTATATGCTACGTGCAAGGCAACCGAATTTTGAATATTTTTTCCTCTATCCCATACTTGAGCACTTCAACGGTAATGAGGATGTATTTAAAAAGGCCATGCGTGAACTTCAGGAAAACAGAAAATGGTATCAAGGCTTACGCCCTTGGTATTGTAGTAAATTGGCCACTGGCAGTATAGATAAAGATTATTTCATGAAGCAACCAACACAGACAACAATCGATCAGGATTATTTGCTTTATCAAGCTGTTAACTATGACCTCCGTGGTCGTGCGCAACATGCGTTAGAACTCTACCAAGAATTTCTAGTATTGCCTCCCTACAAAAAAACACATAGCGCCACTATTTCACGTTATGTGAAATATCGCATCGCTACATTATCACAAAAATAATCTTAAGTAATATTCCAACCCTGATGCAACTGCGCCGAAAGCTGAACTAATAAGGCTTCATCTGCTGATTCTGCGATATTCTCGTTTTCCTGATCATCGACCTGGTGATCATATAATTCCCTCGCACGCAATGCATTGTCCGATTTATTTAACCATTCGGTATAGCGGTAACGATCAGTACGCATCGTATAACCCATAACGTCACCGCGTGGGTACTGACTTAATGCGGTATCACGCCAAGGCGCTCCTCCATCATGCATAAGCGACACAAAACTTTGGCCCTCACATTGTTCAGGAATTTCAATATTACAGAGCTCACACAAACTCGGATACATATCAATGAACTCTACTAAAGCCGCGGTCCTATTTTGCTGGATCGATGGATCAACGGCGATTAGTGGCGCCTGTGTATCAATTTCAAAATTAGAATGCTTACACCACGAATTATGCTCACCTAATTTCCAACCATGATCGCCCCATAATACAATAATCGTATTATCATAGAGGTTTAAATCTTTGAGATGTTGAATAACTTTACCCAGTTGTGCGTCCATATAGGTCACACAGGCACAGTAACCATGTATTAATTGACGTGCAAATTCATCTGGAATCGGCCCCTCTTTCGGCACACCAAAATAACCACGTAACTCACCAAAATCAGCTAATGAATATTCTGTAATTCCTTTGGGGAAAAATGGATTCTTTGCTAATGGTAGCGATTCAGCATTATACATATCCCAATAACGCTTGGGCGCATTAAACGGCAAATGTGGTTTATGAAATCCTAACCCAAGAAAAAATGGTTTATCAAGTGTTTTTAAGCGATTTAATTCCTCAATGGCAGCCAAGGCATCTTTACCATCGTGATAATCTTCATCCGCAACATCAGCTGCTTCAAATGCAGGTCCTAAACCGCGGCGTTTATCGCCATGTTGTTCGCGCTCTTTATCCCCTTGCGCTATAGTTTCGATCGCCTCATCAGTTAAATAACCACGACCCTGCCAATCACCCTTGGATTGAAACGGTTCCTTTGACCAACCCTGTAAATCGTCATTCTTGTGATGATAAATTTTGCCTATTGAAATAGTTTCGTAGCCATTGTTTTTAAAATGCTCTGGCAGACTCAGTACATCTGGCATCGCCTCACGTAACTGTGTTTGCAAATCATGGACACCGTTCGTATCAGGTCGACAACCAGACAAGACACTCGCACGCGACGGTCCACAAATTGCCTGCTGACAATAGGCACGCTCAAATACGGTTCCAGCAGCAGCTAGGGCATCAATATGAGGTGAATGTACCCAATCCATGCCATAGCAACCAAGCTGGGTACGTAAATCATCGACTGCAATAAATAAGACGTTTTTTCTATTCATTCCCAAAGATTATCTAAAAAAATCTGTAAGAAACTAATCTTTTGGTTTATGTAATGGTACCAGAACAATCTGGTGCATGACAACAGGTATAATGTTCTGGTTTACCATTTTGCGCAGGCACGCGATACATTTCTGAACCGCATTCTGGGCATGCTGGCGAAACATTGTTATTTGTTTGAGGCTTTGTTTTAGCCTGTGTATTATTCTTGGACTTAGTTTTAGTCTTAGCTTTAGTCTTTGTTTCGTCTTCGTGTTGGCGAGTGCCTTTGCATTTCGGATATTCAGTGCATGACCAAAAAGCCTTATACTTCCCTTCCTTTTCAGGCACTAGGCGCATAGGTTTTTGACATTGCGGACACTGCACATCTTTATTAACAGTTTGCTTAGTCGTTTTCTTTTTTGATGAGGATTTTTTCGTATCATTGCTTGGGCTTTTATCTTCGCCGTCTACATTTCGCAGACCCTTGCACTTGGGATACTGACTGCAGCCCCAAAATGCACCGTGAGCACTTTTGCGATAACGCATTGGGCTTTCACACAAAGGACAGGCTGGTGCATTTTTTTCTGCTTCAGCCTGCTCCTTACCCGGGCGCGTTCCTTTGCATTTAGGATAATCCATGCAACCGTAAAATTCACCATGGGCACTTTTAATTGCGCGCATTGGTCCATTGCAAGTCGGACAATGCATACCCTCCACTGGTTTTGCTGGCTGAGGTTTTTCACCGGATAAAGGATTGTAACTCAGACCTGCTTTCTGTGAAATCGAAACCAAAAGCTCTGACTCTTCAGTAATGGCTGATTCCCAATTAAGCTCACCACGACTCATCGCATCAAGGCGCTCTTCCATTGCCGAGGTATATTCAATTTCAATAAAGTTACCTTGGTAATGATTAATAAGCCACTGACAAACATCGATACCAAGATCGCTCGCATGCAGTTTTCGTTTTTGCTCAAAAACATAGGTGCGATCGATGATAGTTTTCATAATGCTGGCATAGGTTGACGGCCGACCGATACCACGTTTTTCCATTTCTTTAATTAATGAGGCTTGGGTATAGCGTGGCGGTGGTTTCGTGGTCTTTTTATTTAATTTAAGATCTTGTAGCTGTAATGTTTCACCAGCCACTAATTCTGGCAGCGGCTTGGCATCTTGGTCTTTAGCGTTTTTCTTTTCGCTGGTGCTATCATCACCGATTTTACGCCAACCATCAAAAATACACACACTGCCACGAGTGCGGAAACGTACCTGATCATTACTCTCTGTTTTAACGGTGTAGACCGTAACATCATCAACACCGGCAGCCATTTGCGAGGCGATATAACGTTGCCAGATTAATTCATAGACATCGCGATGTGCTTTGACCTGATCATTTTGCGCACCGTGTTCAGGATGTGTGGGTCGAATAGCCTCGTGTGCCTCCTGAGCATTGGCAACTTTTGATTTGTGCTGGTTCGCTTTGGCTGGCACATATGCATCACCGTAATTTTTCTGAATAATATCACGCGCCGCCTTAATAGCCTCAGGGGATAACGATACGCTGTCAGTCCGGTGATAAGTGATGTGCCCAGCTTCAAATAAAGCCTGCAATGCCTTCATACATTGATCAGGAGAAAGTTTTAATTTAACACTCGCTGCCTGCTGGGCTGTTGAGGTGGTAAACGGCGGTGGTGCATGTTTATTGGATTTTTTTCTATCGACCGACTCTATTGACCAGGGACCAGGCTTACACGACTCAACTAAGGCTTCAGCCTCTTCTTTACTCGTAAGGCGATGCTCAAGTTTTTTACCCTGCCACTCAAATAAGGTCGCAACAAAAGCTGGTTCTTTGCTGCCAAGTAAATGCGCGTCCAGTTCAAAATAATCTTTATTATCAAAATCACGAATCGCTAATTCACGTTCTACAACTAAACGCAATGCCGTTGATTGTACGCGCCCAGCACTGCGCGCTTCTTTTTTACCAACACCACGTCGCAGTGTTGGTGAAACCACCCAACCGACAACTCGGTCAAAGACGCGACGAGCTTGTTGGGCATTAACTAAATCCATATTTAATTCGCCTGGATTCGCCACAGCATCGAGCACGGCTTTTTTAGTAATTTGGTTAAAGGTCACGCGCTTGTAAGTGAATTTATCAGCACCCAAGATTTGTACGATATGCCAACCAATCGCCTCACCTTCGCGATCCGGGTCAGTTGCAATAAGTATTTCATCAGCGCCTTTGGCCAAGCGCTGCAACTGCGAAGCCATGTCTTTCTTAGTGACCATATAATGCGGGGCGATGTGCCCATCTTTGAAATCGACCCCCAAATCACCCTTAGCTGGTAAGTCACGAATATGACCAAAGGAGGCGCCAACATTGTAATCATTGCCCAAGAACGAGCGAATCTTTTTAACTTTATTCGGCGACTCGACGACAACTAGCTTCATTGAGAAATAGTGTGAAAATGACGAGAAAAAGTAAACAGCGCTTTAGACAGCTATTTCCGGACTATACATCACATCGGTTCGAATGACGTACTTTCTACCACTGAGTACAGGGGCACCACGATGTGATTGATGATGATAGAAGAGCAGTGCATCACCACGGCCAGGAACGACACTACAATTGGCAAAATCTGTCGTACCACCTTCAAAATTGTCATTTAAATAAAACATACAAGTGAACTGAGATTTCTCGTCATTATCTCGGCGAAAGTAGCCATCATAATGCCAATCAAATTGCTCGCCAGGATCATAGCGATAAAAACGAAAGCGCTCATTCAAACCAATTTTTTTACGCATGTGCCACATTTCAGGAATATAGTCAGCAACTAATGGCCATAATTGATCTGCCAGATCAAATGAATCGACTATAACTCGATTATTATTACGCATGTCCTTATTTAATACAGGACCTCTAGCCGTGGTTATCGGAGCCTCGCCATATCCACGTTCTTCACTCATAGCAATAAGCTCTTCGCAGAGATCACTGCTCATCGCATTTCTTACTACAAATATAGAACCCGAGTATTCTTCGTATGAAGATGCCATCTTATTTATTCATTCACTCGATAAAGTTAAACCGTATACCAAACAGCTGTTAGAAAAATAGAGAGCTGAAAAAATCAGAGATCCCTATTCTTGTCTGAAGTCACAGGCCCTATTGGTTTTTCTTTTTCGGCCGGTTTCTGTTCAGGCTTGGGTATATCAGGCAGATCTTCAACCGTTGGTGCATCGGGGATCTTTTCTTTTTGCCGCTCAAACTCTTGTGGATTGACTAAAATAAAAACGCCTAGGCCGATTACCAACAGACTCCAAAACCACACTGGTATAAAAAAGACCGTACCACCACTCCCCATCTGATCTTCTTTCTTGCCGTTAATTTTGAGCATCCAATCAACAATAAAACACAAGCCACCAAATACAAAAAAGACACTAGCCATGCCCCACTCAGCATCTGGGAAATGCTCTGCCAATACATATTGCATGTATAAGAATGTAGCAGCAGCTGGTATACCAACTGAAACAAAGGCTTTCAGATTGTAAATTATCATGGCGCACAATATGGCACATTTATTTATGAATCAATATAAAAGTGCTTATAACTTTGTTATAAGCTGCGCCACTCCTTCTTCGAAATTGTCAAACAACAGTAAATCATAACGATCAGCAAGCACTTCGATATTACCGCGTCGCCAGAAACCTTTTTCACAAACAATAATTATTTTTTCAGAACGAGCATGAAGACCTAATTCTAAAAGCGTGATAGGCGATTGGCTTTTTCCAAGAAAATACATAAAAATATAATCAGCACATTCTAAACCGTCCAGTTCCCACTCTACCTGCTGTTTAAATTGCTGATGAGCAATGCTCTGTTCCCAGCTCGCATCCCATTCTTCTCGCCGCGGATTTAAGATGAGCACATCATGCGCTCTTAAACGCTGGCTCAGTTCTTCTTGCCAATCAACGCTGCTCCCATTGTCGATCGTCCCCGCTAAAAAGACGGATTTTAAATGAGTAGTAGGAATTAGCTGAGGTGCATGCACTAAAACGCCCATAATTTCACCCTCCTTTATCTTCGCTAAGATACTGATTCGGCACAGCATCACATAACCACACATTGTTTTCAGCTAGATAGAATATATGCCCATCATCAAACATACGCTGTGCATCGATCAGTAGTAAAACTACTTTGCCATAACGGCTACCAACCTGCTTTGCCGTCTCGCGGTTTTCAGTCATATGCACGTGATGTCTATTTTGTTTAGTTAATCCTTCTTTGAAAATAGATCCGAGAAAACGCGTTGCTGTTCCATGATACAAATGCGCAGGAGGTTTTTTCGGGGCATAATCTAGTTCTACATCAAGCGAATGACCTTGATTCGCCCGAATAGATAAGCCATCTGTGCTTATAGCAAAACGCTTCTTATCATTAGTCTCGACAATCTCTTCCAGTGTTGATCGCTTGATGGCTCTGCCATTTTCTTGCATAGCCTTTAGCAAAACATCAATGCGTACCCAGCCCTGCCTGTCTAAGGTAATTCCGATTGCTTCTGGTTTATGACGCAAGACCAAACTGAGAAATTTACTGGTTTTAATTAATTGCTTATTCATATCGTATTTCCCACTGTCAAATGTAAGGGGTATGCTGGTTCACGACTTAAACCTAAACTTTCACGATAATCTAATAGCACATCGGAATAAACCGGCAAGACCACATAGCCATCATAAATTTCTGCTTCGGTATCATAGTTAAACTCTACAGTTTCACCCTCACAGTTCGCCCAAAGATTTTTATATGGCGGCTCTTCACCACGAACTACAGAAATATGTGTACCCCATAATGGCTCTCGCGTTTGAACTGCATGGTGTCGTGATTCTTCATATAAATGACGATAATATCTGCCGATCTCTCGATCGCATTCAATAATAAGCCACCAATCAGTTGTGGATCCATCACGACGGATTTTATTCCCTTCCTTATTTAATGCTGGCGCAAAACGATAATAACCAGTGCTAATTGGCATTGTAAACTCGATCTTACTCTTTCATTTTTGGAGATATATATTGCTCGATAAATTGTAACACTACATCTTTCATAGACTCATCTAAATATTCAAAAGCTTTAATACTGAGTTCACTTGGAATCTCGCCATAATAGGCTTCGGCAATAGAACCGGCGATGCATGCTTGGGTATCTGCATCACCACCAAGACTGATAGCATTTCGAATAGCATCTTCGTAGCTATCAGATTCTAAAAATGCTATTATCGCCTCTGATACAGAATAGATAGCATATACTTCGAATTTATAATTAGGACGGATCTCCGCTAATGTTCGGTCCATGTTATAAGATCCTATTCGAGCAACCGCATCTCTGATAGCATGCTTATCTGATCCAGTTCGTGCCATAAAAATGGCTACAGCAACAGATTGAGCTGCAACAATAGCATCTCGATGATCATGTGTTACAGCAGACGTCTCTGCTGCCCGTTTCATGACAGTTTCTTTATCGTCATAGGCCCACCCAACTGGGCTCACGCGCATCGCACTCCCATTACCCCAACTATTATAGGGATCTCGAATTTTTGCCCATTTTCCAAAGGTACGCCCGTAACCTGCATGTGGATACTTTGCAAAATAATCATGAAACATCGTTACTAAATCTTTGCCCGTTAAAATATGTTCAGCCACTGCCACCGTCAGCGCCGTATCATCAGTAAAACCAGATCCTCTGACAAAAAACTCAAAGTCTTTATGCTTGACTGGCTGTACCTCATAAACTGAACCAATAATATCACCTAAAATAGCGCCTAACATTAAGTTTCTCCCTTCAAATACGATTCTAAATGCGTATTCCATCGCTTGGCAAAAATACCGTGATAGGATTTATCCTTCACACCATGCAGTATTACTCCAAGCGTGATGAATAATTGAGTAGTACATATCCAAACGATATTCAGATCACCGAATGCTATCCAAATAGCGCAATTGATTAAAAATGTCACCGCCCAAATCAACTCAGGCTTACGTCGCACGCGAAACACATTGCAAAATAAGAAAAAGTGCAGGATAACATAGATAATAAAGAATGCGGCCATCTTACCCTGCGCCATTCCCCATGCACCTAAACCAGTGGCGATCAATAAGACCAATCCATCTAATAACGAAAACCGAAAACCATGTGTACGTTGATAAGCCATCATTAACCCGCCTCATCATGCTCATGCATATGGACACGTGCATCGTGGCCGTCGATACGAATAAGCTTGTCGGGATGCTGATATTGAGCGATTAAATACTGGGTCATATTTACATCAAAACCCTTAAGCGTCTGCAAAAATGCTAAGCGCTCTGTGTTTTTATCTTTTTCAGCTTGTAACTCTACATTGATCGTTTCCTGTTTGGCATGCAATTCGGCCTCAAAATCTTGGCGTTGCATGGCAAGCTGTTGGTCAGCCTCCATTTGTGCAATCGCATTGCGATGTTGCTGTGCTTGAATATTTGCGTCTTGTTCTTGTAGCGCACGTTGGTGTTCACGTTCTAATTTTAAGTCGGCAATTTCCTGAGCTTGACGTTCGGTCTCATCCTCAAGTTTTAAAGCCGTACGCGTTTCAATAGCCTGGTCATGCATTTCTTGCAGTTTTTTACTGGCACGGTAACCACGATAAACGACTTTGTTAATGCGATAACCGATGTGCTCCGCGCGTGTCGTCAACTGCGGATAATGTGTTAAATCATTAAAAGCCGCCGTGTGCTCTTTGAATTCATCGAACGGATAACGACCAACATGATCAATCACATCAGCGGTCAGTGCATTGATAAAATCGGCAACTGGATCATGAGTCTGATCCATCATGCATTCAATATCATTCAATTCAAAGAAGATCATCACTTTTATCACCACTAATGCATCATCAGCCGTACGTACATTAGCCACATCAAAATACATTTGATCAGGGATAACGCGCAGCTTGGTAAATTGCAGCGCATGCGGTATTTTTACATCCTGTCGATTTGGATCCGCACCATGCCAACTAAATTCATGCAACCATTCCGTTGGGCCTGGAACATAACGCGCAGGACCTCGTAGCACACGACGCTCAACGGAATTTTCATCCTCTTGCTCATCATCATTTCGATAAATAACCACTGCCTGATGGGCACTGATGTCAATTGCTTGAACAACTTCTATTTTCTCATGTTCAACTGGATGTAACCAGGCCTCGCAAGGACCAGCTTTATGTTCACTGCGACCATCTTTATATATAACTTTTAAATATTGATCTGGTCCGGCAGAAAAATGCTGGAGTAAATTTGCTATTTTGGTAACTAAAAACAGCAAACGTGGTCCATGTACGATTTCTACATTGCCTTCTTGGTCCCAAACCGCTGCTTGTTGTCCAGTACGTATAGTTTTAAAGAACATCTCATGGTACCTCCGCTCCTGCTTCAAGGATCGTGATGCCTGCTGCTTGCATGTCAGCTATTGCCGTTTGCTCATCTTCGGGATTCATATTCACTGCTCGTGAACCAGCGACAATTAAACGTGTGGCAAAGCCAGCGGCGACTGCATCAAGCGCAGTAAACTTAACACAATAATCAGTTGCTAAGCCCATCACGTCTACTTGTTCAATACCTTGCTCGTTTAAGTATGCTACGAGTCCAGTGTCCTGACGTTTACCATTGTCAAAAAATCCAGAATAAGAATCAACTGTTGGATCGGTACCCTTTTGAAATATTTTTTCAATATTTTCGACTGCTAAATCCTTATGAAAGGCAGCCCCTTCTGAGTTTTGTACACAGTGCACTGGCCACAAAATTTGCTCAAGACCGTGGAGATCAATCATGTCAAAAATATTTTTACCGTCGTGATTGTCAGCAAAGCTGCCGTGATCAACTGGGTGCCAATCCTGAGTCGCTACAACCAAGTCGTACTTGGCCATCAGGTCATTGGCAATTGCAACAACTTGATCGCCTTCGTTGACGGCTAATGCACCACCAGGCATAAAATCATTCTGTAAATCGACTAATAATAATGCAGTTTTCATAACTTGCTCCTTCTTATAGAATTTCCTTTTTAAATGCAGTTAATATGTCTTTATCAGTGGTACTATCATAGATAGCGAATACCACTTTTTTGAATAATCCTTGTTGGTCTGCCAACTCTTCTTTGAAATAACGCGCAATATCCTGAGGATTATTTCTAAACACACCGCATCCCCAAGCACCGAGCACGAGAATTTCGATGTCCTGTGCTGCTGCCACTTTGAAAATATAGCGCATGCGTTGACGCATCGTTTCTTCAAGTTGATGAACATAAGAAGGATGATTCTTACGTAATGCTCCCGCATTAACCGCCGGTGCAGTAATCATTGATACGCGGTACGGCTGCTCTAATAATACACCTTCCTCAGAACGAATGACCGTAACCTGAGGGCTATAGATGATATGATGCGTATACAATGCATTTTTAGATTTGCGGTTTATTTCGTAATAGTCCCAAGCACTCATCAAACTGGCGTATAATGTTGAACTTCTTGCCAAGCTTTCCTCTTGCGCTTGAGATCCGCCTAAGAATCCACCGCCGGGATTTTTTGCTGAAGCAAAATTCAATAAACCTACATGACCTTCATCCAAATAGGCGTAAGCGCCGTCAAGCGATGTCGCCTCTATTACTTCCAATTCGGTTTCATATTTTTGTTTGATTTGTATCTCGTCAAATGATTCAGGCCGATACAATACGGTATGCTCTTTGGTATAGGCAATTTCATCACGTACATCTACATGCGTGCCTTTTTCACTGACATAATACCCCTGTTCTAATATTAAAACAGTCTCTTCACCAATTTTCTTTCTTATATTTCTGTTCATGGTAATACTCCATAAAGCCTTCCTATAAATTAAATTCAAATCCTTCTTTTAAATAACGTTTATAACTTGATCGATCAAAGCGGTATAATCGCGCTGCTCGGTGCGCCACGTCCTGTTCGACTTCGTCTAATTCTTCAACAATATCCATTGCCAGTAAGCGCTTGCGAAAATTGCGCTTATCAATTTCACGTTCTAAAATCGTCTCGTACAAACGTTGTAATTGAGTTAAGGTAAATTTATTTGGCAATAACTCAAAGCCAATTGGCTCATAGGTTATTTTTGCCTGCAAACGTTTAAAAGCGACATCAAATATATACTGATGGTCAAATGCCAAACTTGGTAAATCATGCACACTAAACCATGCAGCATCACTGGCGTCTGTAGATGCGTGTAATTTGTAATTTGTTAATTTAACTAAGGCGTAATAAGCGACGGTTACGACGCGACCGCGCGGATCCCGATCCACAGCACCAAAAGTATACAATTGCTCAAGAAATACCTTTTTAACCCCGGTCTCCTCTTCTAGCTCACGAGCCGCAGCAGTGTCCAAGTCTTCGTCCATGTGCACGAAACCACCAGGCAAGGCCCAAGCACCTAAGAATGGTTCTTCTCCGCGTTTGATAAGCAAGACACGCAGCTCTCCCTCATCATATGCAAAAACCACACAATCGACGGTTAATGCAGGTCTTGGGTACTCATAGCTATACTGTTTTTCGCTGTTCTTCATAGTGTAGACTATACACACTACTTAGTGTAAAGTCAACACTAAGTTCAAAGGCCGAGTATGTAGAGTCCGGCAAAGACCTTAGGATCAATCAGGTCGCCTGCTGCGCTGCGCTGCGCCAAATAGGTACGAACTTCTGCCTTAGGGATCAATAGCGTGGTAATATCCTCGCCATCAATACCACCTCCATCACCAACTTTGCGCAAACCGCGTGCTTCGATCATTGTTATTATTTCATCGCAGAGCCCTGCAGAACTTGGCCCCCTACTATGCACTCGAACATCGTCAGCATCATAACCACATTCTTCAATCAATTCGCGCTTGGCTGCTGCAATAACATCATCATCGGCCTGATCATCACCGACTAGGCCTGCAGGAATTTCAACAACTCGTTCACCCTTATCACCGAGCACAGCGCGTACTTGCTCAATTAAAACAACTTCGTCATCATCAGTTAATGCGGCGATAGCAACCACGGCATGGGCATTTGCTCTTTTAACAAACTCCCATTTTCCACGCTTGTAATAACTTAAAAATCTACCTTCATGCATTAATTCGTCAGCCATAGCTTATCCTTCCACACGCAATGCTTCTAATTCAGCGGCAAAACCACCAGATAAAATAGGAAAGCGACACCAAGTCTTTGGATCGAGATTTTCATCATCGAGATGAAAACCTGGTGCATAACGTTCACGCTTCCATTGGTTGCGACTCCACAACTGGAAAAACCGTTTAACCCACTGCAATAAATCAGTAACTGCATAATCAGGAAACTGTTGTCGCAATAAGGTCAAACAATCTTGCGGCGCATGTTTATCGCGAATTGCTAAGCGCTCGATCGCATCGAGTACCGTATACGGCATCAAATCATCCTCATCGCTTTGCGCTGCATCTTGTGGACGCAATTCAGCCGTTGGAATTTGTTGATTAATAAAGCGCAAGGCTGACACAGCAGGTAAAAAATTATTACCAGTGCTTTCCATCCACTGCAGCCATTCCAACAGGAATGCCTTATCAATACCAGAGATGGGACTTAGCCCTCCACAAGTATCACCATCCATCGTTGCATAACCGACGGCAGCTTCACTGCGGTTTGAGGTCGCCAATAACAAAGCATTTAAACAATTGGCAAGCATCCACACACTCGGTGCACGACTACGTGCCTGAATATTTTGCAAGGCGATATCGTCGTCCTGCCAATTTAATCCGCGTCCTAAAATATTTTCCACATGTGCCTGATAAGATTCCACAATATCATTGACATTAATGCTGTGAAAATTTGCCTCTAAAGCATTGGCTAATTCACTCGCTGCTTCTTCAGTAACGTCACCTGAATTATTGGTAGCCTGATAAACACAGTGACACCAATCTGAAAACTGAGCATCTTTATTCAGACCAACACGTTGAAGCCATTGTTCTCTACCAAAATGTTCAATACCCCAATTCCACGCAATGCGTACCAGCGTTAAAACAGCAGCACTATCGGCACCACCACTCAAACTGATGACGAAGCCGTTGCTGTGGCTTTTGCGCACATAATCAATTAAACCGAGGGCCACCGCACGACTGAATACCTCTGCTTTTAAATTCGTTTCACCCCAGCGTTTTCGTGCTACTGCTGGAACTGCTTGGGCAACACCGTCTATAGTCCAATCTACTGTGACACATAAATCATCATCGTCCACTTGAGTTTCAAAGCTGGTCATTTTGGCTTGAGCACGACGTGTTTGTGTAACATCAACTGTGCAATGCGTAACTTGATAATCATCCAAGACAAAACGTTCGCCTAAAGCAACAAGCGTACCCGCCGATGCGATAATTGCACCGCCATCAAAAATAATCCGGCCAGATTCGTTGCCGAGTAAATTTGTATAAATATAGGTTGCCTGTAAGGCGCGGCTGCCTTCACGAACAATATCGCGACGCGTCTTAAATTTTCCAAAAGCAAAATGACTGGCTGAAGGATTTAAGACAATGTCCAAAGAACGTTGCGCCTTTTGTACGGCTGGGCGCTGCGGCACCCAGGCATCTTCACAAATTTCAAAGCCCAGGCGCAGACCACCGATGTCCATGTATATATCACCAAGTGGAATTTCTTGCTCACCCCATGTATACAGCACGCGCTTTTCGCTGGGCCAGGCTTGAAACCAGCGTGGTTCATAATGCAAACCATCACCGGCTAGAAATTGTTTAGCGTAAAATCCTTTGACCGTAGTGTTAACTATTAAGGCCACTACATTATAAAGTGCACCACGCCAACGCAGTGGTAAGCCAACGCAAACCACGATGTCATGACAGTGCGCACTTATTGCTGCCAATTCTTCTAAGGCGCGTTCTGCAACATCTAAACCTAAAAATGCATCTTCACAGCCGTATGCCGTAATGGCGAGCTCAGGTAAACACAGTATTTCTACGCCCTGCTCGCGCGCTTCTTCAATAGCACTAATGATATGTCCACGATTGGCAGCCCAATCCATGGGCGTTTGATTTAAAATAGCTGCGCCAACGTGAACATGATACATCTCATGGCCCGCCTTTTAAAATCCGATCAACGATAACATCAGCTAACGGAATGATTTTCAGCCCTTTGGCTGCCAACTCCATAGACTTCGGATGTGAATCAGTGCAGCTAATGCTGTCTATTTCTGGCATCGCGGCCAATTTCTCATAAGCATCACCTGGGAAAACACCATGACTGGCAACGACTTTAATACTTGCCGCACCTGCTTCTTTATAGGTCTTCACCGCACCGCGCAGTGAGCCACCGGTACGAATCATATCATCATAAATAATAACGTGTTTGTCTTTTACATCACAACTAACCGCACTGACTTCGGTTTCACTACCACTTAAACGGCGCTTGATAATAATGGCTGCTTCCCAGCACATTTCCCCAGCCAAACTTTGCACCCATTTCGCCCGACCCGCATCAGTTGAGGCCAAAACATCGCCACCGAGTTCTTTAAAATGCGGAATTAAAACCGGCTCACCATAAATATGGCGCGCTACCATGTGACCTTCACAGTAGTGTGGAATACCTTCGGCATGTAAATCGACAAACCAGGCACGATTGCCATAGGCCGCCACCGGAATAGCTGACAACAAACGCGTGCGGGTTTTTGCTGTGATAACTTCTCCAGCAATGACGCTACGCTCCATGGTACTGTAACCAAAGTATGGGATTACTAATTCTAAACGACGTGCTCCATATTTTGCTAAGGCACAGGCAAGGTCGAACAACATTAATGTCTGTGCATCATCATACATACCGCCAACCAATAAAACATCGCGATCAGAAACACTATCAATTAAACGCTGATAAACTTCACCATCTGGAAAAAATTTCCGTTCCAATTTACCAATATCCGCATCTAAACGTTCAGCAATTTGTGATGCCATTGCCTCGTATGCAGGAATACTGAAAACGATCGGATTGACTAGCTTACCCATGTGCGCGCCTTTTTGATGAGTTGGTTTTTAAGGGTGTGCAGGCCTGCCTCGAGGCCAACGGGATAAGCATGCGGGTTACGCAAGCGCAAACAACCATCATAAAATTTTGCTAATTGCTGCTGAACACGTTCACGAATTTTTTCCAGATTTTCTTCGGCACCAACGAATTTTCCGTCACGAAAGAGTGGTTGTAAAAGATCGACGAATTCAGCACCAGTTTCAATTGGACGCTGGCGTAAATCATCGTTTGGGTCAACAATGTGACTGCTATCAGGATTATCGCCCGCCTCATTAAAAAGCATGTCGGCAACGTACTGACCGTCGACTTCAAAACGACGCACATTGAGAATACCAGGATTAGATATCTTTATTTTCTGCTCAGATAATTTTAATTTATAAGTCCATTCCTGATCCTTTTGGCGGATAGCTGCCAATTTATAGACACCACCCAAGGCTGCCTGATCATAGGATGTCGCTAATTTGGTGCCGACACCCCAAATAGCTATCTGGGCGCCCTGTTGCTTTAAATCAGCAATCAAATGCTCGTCTAAATCATTAGAAGCGACAATGGCCGCATCCTCAAAACCGGCATCATCAAGTAATCTGCGCGCTTCTTTGCTCAACCAGGTTAAGTCGCCAGAATCCAAACGAATACCCAGCATTTTGTAGCCTAGCTGACTCAAATCCAAACCAACACGGATTGCTTTCTTTACGCCTTCAATGGTGTCATAGGTATCAACTAAAAAGACACAGTTATTGGGCATAGCCTCAGCATACGCGCGAAAAGCGTTTTCTTCATCATCATAGCTCATGACCCATGAATGGGCATGCGTACCCTTCACCGGGATACCATATAATTTTCCGGCAAGCACGTTTGAAGTGGCAGCGGTTCCACCAATATAGGCTGCACGACTTGCGCTAATGGCACCATCAATGCCTTGGGCACGACGAAGACCAAATTCCAAAACTGGATCGCCCTCGGCCGCGCGACATATGCGCGCTGACTTCGTCGCGATTAAGGTTTGAAAATTAATAATATTTAATAGCGGGGTTTCTAATAATTGAGCAAGAATCAAATTACCTTTAATCCGCAGCAATGGTTCATGAGGAAATACCAAGGTTCCTTCTGCTATCGCATCGATATCGCCATCAAATCGTAAGTCTTTTAAATAATTTAAGAATCCTTGATCAAAAAGTGCATTTCCATCACTGCCAGTCAAACTTGCTAGGTAATCCAAGTCATCGTCTTCGAAGTGAAAGGCCTCGATAAATTGACGTGCTAATTCCAGGCCTGCGGCAATGGTGTAGCCCCCACCAAAGGGATGACGACGGAAGAATAAATGGAAGACGGCTTCTTCTTCATGGCGACCCTGCTTCCAATAGCCATAGGCCATGGTTAATTGATATAAGTCTGTCAAAAGGCTTAAATTATGTTGATACAAGTTCTTGAGTTCCATTTTCTTCTCCATTCTTACTTAGTGTATATCATACACTAAGTAAGAATCAAGCACAAAGCGTGTGCTATCGCTTTACAGACTTCAGTAACGAGTGGCTTCTTTATTACTAGTTCATTAGTGATAGCATCTGAACACTATGACCAATAAAAGTTACATCCTCATTATCGCACTGTTGTTTTTGTGTTCCTGTGGTGCTGTCATGAACCAGGCACACCAAGCTAAGGCGTTGAGTTTACTCAAAGCCTATTCCTCGGCACAGAGCATTGCCTACATGGAACAAAACACCTATCTCAAGTCCTTGGCAGAGCTTCAACAATATGGCATGACCACCGAGGCATTTGATGCCTCGAACGAGGTCGCATCTCCAAATAAAATTGGCGATTATCTCTTTGCCATCCTGCCTTCAGACGAACTGGAATATAAATGTGGACTCTGTGCCTATCCCGAGAGCAGCAGTTCATCGAGTCCCGTGATGCTAGTTATACTCGATGAAGGTGATTTTGAATTTAATGAGGAGACAGGCCAACCAGCTATGGGTGGCAGCCCATTAAGCCTGTGGAAAATAGATCGTTCAAAAGTGACCTGTCCCCTCACTGAATTTCCTGACCGTGCAATACTCGAGTCGCAATGGACTCGATTTGACCGTAAATTAAAGCGCTAGGATAAAACATGCCAGACTGGGCGATTTTTCTTATTTTATGCGTCGTTATTTTTGGTGGCGTTGGCGTCATGATTTACTTATTAGTACAATATGACAAAAAACGCACTGAAGCATTTAAAGCCTATGCTGAAAATAATGGCTATTCGTTCGTCGAAATGGAAGCATCTTACGCCGAGTCAAAAGATGAATCTTCAGTCATCAAACAGTTTGAAGTATTACAATCGATGAATACTGAAATATTTAGAGGCGTAGATAATCTCATCCGCAAACAATTTGATGATTTCGAACTGTGTATTTTTGATCATACGACCTATGGCAAGACAAGAGGCGGTGGCAAAACAGGCGGGCATGGTGTTGACAGAGACGATGGAGAAATCGGATCACAACCTGGAGACATCAGGGAAACATTCATGTGTTTTGATTTTAAGAATGCACATTTTCCAAAATTCGATATTTCCAATAGATATAAATTTTTTACATTAAGTCGATATATGTCTAACCAATCCTTTGACACCATGCATAGCGCCTTTGATGAACAATACACTGTTTGTCATGATTCAGGGGCAGATACCGATGCAATTAAAGCATTGCTTCCTGACGAATTCTGTGAATTAATTCTTAAAGAGAAACATCTCTATCTCGAGTGTGGGGATGATAAAATAATGATTTGCATCAATCGTCGACGCACTCCCCTCAAGCGCTTCGAGGAATTTGTTGACTACGCGATCGATTTAGCACGCAGATTACACAAAGCAGCATCTGCCTAATACATGTATCAAGTATGCCAATCTAGAACAGAGCACCTAAGTCCATTACTTTGGTATGCTTAACTAGTCCACTAGACCCGTTGGCGAAGCTACAAACAGCCAAATTAGGGCTTCCAATCTAAAAATGTGGGACTATGTATGTCGCGTTCTTTTCGCAATTTCAGAGGATGCACAACATGGCCCAAACCACTCCATTAGCACAAGCACTTTCAATTCACGGCAGCCAATCCGCCAACGCATTAAAAGGTGTCGATAACGATTTAAAAACACGCGCCAAAAAAGCCGCGACCGGCAAGCTCATTCGTTGGGGCTTACCGTTTCAGGTAAACAAAGTTCATGTGCTGACTGATAAATCTATTTCGTTTAAGCTGAAAAAAACCAAGGCTAATTGGTTGTGTTTTTTACATACGTCAGGCCATTTACCCATTCATCAAAAAAATGTGGAACAAGTTCGACCAAAAGCATTAATAGGCTATGGTAATCTTAAAGAATTAGCTGCCACTTATTATATTATTTATGAAGATGGCAGCGAAGTTCCCTATGAAATTCGCCAACGCTACCAAATTAATACCATCAACCCGCCATGGGGTGAGAACTGCTTTGATGCCGTAGCTGAGCGCACCCCACGTGCCATGCATCATGACGATGACATCGGCTGGGGTCGTTCACAAACGGTTCACGATTCCTGCGACCGCCCAGGGCCTGATGGATTTCAGAATTATATCTGTGCATGGAAAAACCCCCATCCTAAAAAAGCAATTGTCGGTATTCGCATGGAACCTGGTAAAAATACGGTCGTTCTATCTGGTATGAGCGCTTGTAATACCACAGACATTCCGATTCGCTGGCAATCGCGTAAAAAAATGATCCTTAAAGTACCCAACCCGTCTTCCCTGCCGAAAAAATTACAAGCAGATTTAAATCGTGAGTATGGGCACACTGA
Organism: Planctomycetota bacterium; assembly: GCA_028280785.1. Classification (GTDB taxonomy): domain Bacteria; phylum Planctomycetota; class UBA11346; order UBA11346; family UBA11346; genus JANQLF01. The sequence goes on along the minus strand of JANQLF010000122.1, from coordinate 11,384 downwards.
ACTCATGCACCTCAGTGAAAACCGGAATAGCCTCATCGATTTTGATATGGGTACACTGATTTCCGCAGTCCCACGCTACGCCTATGAAAATAAAAACTGGAGTAAATCTACATTTTATAAAGCTGGCAAGCGAAAACCGTATGAGTTCATTGTTGAATACACTGCTCACCCTGAAGCCACTGCACATATCATTGGTGGTAAAAAAGTTAAATTAGCAGATTTGGTTAAAAAAGGTAAACAATCTGGACTTAGTGTTGTACCCCCTGCAGAGCAAACAGTTTTATTAAAGGTTGTCGATAAGAAATCAAAACAACCTGTTGCTGTTCGATTACATATACACGGCCAAAGCGATGAATATCTGTGTCCGGTCGATCGGCACCGCTTACCAAATGGTGACTGGTTTGAAGATTATGCGCCGGAAATTACTGAAGTTGGCATGCACACGAGTACCTATATTGACGGACGTAGCCAAATTAAACTACCGCTTGGTAAGGTATATTTAGAAGTCAGCAAAGGCTTCGAATGCAAACCCGTACATAAAATTGTAAACATCACTAAAAATACCAAAGAAGTAACTATTGAAATTGAAAAAGTCTTAAAGTGGCGCGAAAAAGGCTGGATAACTGCCGACACCCATGTGCATTTTCTTTCACCTAAAACCGCAAACTTAGAAGGTGCCGCCGAAGGTGTGCATGTGGTTAATTTACTTGCCAGTCAATGGGGTGAATTAATGACCAATGCTGGTGACTTTGATGGCAAAACCACTTTTACCACAACTGAACGCAACGAAGATTATTTAGTCCGTGTCGGTACCGAAAATCGTCAACACGTCATGGGCCATATTTCGTTATGCGGTTATAACGGCGATATTATTGCGCCGATGTGTGTTGGTGGCGCCGATGAAGCAGCTATTGGCGACCCAGTTGATATTACCCTCACTGAATGGGCGAAAAATTGTCAGAAAAAAGATGGTATCGTAGTTATTCCACACTCACCAAATCCACGTGCCGAACATGCAGCTGCTGTCGTCAGCGGCTTTATTGACGCCATGGAAATTCCTAGTTTTGAAATAGCCATAACCCCTTATCAATTAGTTAACTGGTATCGTTATCTCAATTGTGGCTTTCAAGTACCACTCACTGGTGGCACTGATAAAATGTGGGCTGGCATGGAAATTGGTCGTATCCGCGCCTATAGTAAAATTGGTCGCAGTAAGAAATTAAGCTATGATGCATGGAAAGAATCTATGCGCAGCGGCAATACCTTTGTCACCTTTGGCCCGCTTATTGAATTTAATGTTGATGGCAAAGAAGCTGGTAGCCGCATTAAGATGAAAAAAGGTGGCGGCAAAGTCACCGCTACTTGGGAAGTAGAAACTGTCAAATATGAACTAACTGCTGTCGATTTAATCGTGAATGGTGAAATTGTTGCTGGTAAAGGCATTCGCAATAATAGCGGCAAAGGCTATTTCGAAGTCAATGTTGATCGCAGCTCATGGTTTTGCCTACTAGTGCGTGGCAAAGACATTAATGGCAGAGAGGTTATTTTAGCGCACACCTCTTCTGTTATGATTGATGTCACTGGTACCGAATTTTTTGCTGCCGCGGACGCGATTAGCATACTTGATCAGATTGAAGGCTCGATGGCCTACCTTGATAATATTGGCACGCGCGCTGATCAAAAACGCTATAAAGAAATGCGCTTAATTCTTGAAGGCGCGCATAAAGTCATTCATGATCGCTTGCACAAACTTGGCCACGATCATCATCATGCTCCAGGACACCATAAACATTAATGACTGAACAAGCAACATATCCCATGCCATGGGCAGATTATTTACGCCACTGTGCGGTCGAAAAATCTGTCATCGATGCATTTCTTGATCCAGCAGTAAATACCTGGGCCCAGTTTAACAGCGATACCGGTTATACCTTATATAATTATATGCCGCGTGATGGCATTGATGGATCAGCAACCATTTCTACAGCACAAAGCAATGGCGCACGCACGCAATGGAATTACACTGATAAGCCCTGCCGTTTAAATACCTACGGCAATAGCTTCACCCAATGTCACCAAGTAAGCGACGGCGAAACCTGGCAAGAATATCTCGCCGCCCACTTCGGTGAGCCAATTCAAAATTTTGGCATGGGCGGTTACGGTGTTTTTCAAAGTTATCGTCGTATGGTCAGTACCGAAGCCACTGATCTTAAGGCTGATAATATTCTCTGGTACATTTACGGTGATGATCATTACCGCAGCATTATGCGCAGTCGCTTTGCTGCGACACGACCGTGGTGGCATAACAAAACCGAATTTCAATTTCATAATAATTTTTGGTGCAATTATGAAATGAATCTAGAAACCGGTGTGTTTGAAGAGCGCGATAACTTATTAGCGACTCCAGAATCTGTTTATCAGATGTGTAATCCAGATTACATGTACGAAACCCTTAAAGACGATTACATGGTACATTTAGTCTGTCTAGAACGTGACTATATCCGTTTAAAAGATGCCGACCTTGATGGTATTGATAAACTAGCCGATTGCTTGCAAGAAGTGAAAATAGATCGCAGCAATGAAGATAGCATACGTCAATCGCTTACGCGCATTCAACGGGCCTATGGTTTTACCGCCACCAAACAATTGATAGATAAGGCCAGAGCATTTGCTAAAGACAATAATAAAAGTCTATCTATTGCTTTGTTTTGTCCTGGTTCGATGCGCCAACTCTTAAAAGGCGAAGAGCGCTGGGACCAACGCATTCCTGATTACCTCAAAGAAATCGGGCAATCGCATTTTGATATGAGTGAAGCGCATCTTAAAGACTACCAATCATTCAAGTGTTCAATTGAAGAATACTGTGATCGCTATTTCATTGGCCATTATAGCCCTATAGGTAATCACTTCTTTGCATTTTCTATAAAAGATCACATTTTAAACATGCTTGATCCTAAACCAATTACTTATCAACAGGATCATGAAGCATCGATTAGCTTTCAAGGCTACTTGGACAATTAAGCAAATAATTAAGGAAATGTAATGACGACAATCAAAGCTGCATCTGTACAATTCAACCATCGTGGCGCCGACAAAGCCTATAACCTTGAACAGATCGAACACTTTGTCGCTGAAGCAGCCAAAGCAGGCGTTGAGCTCATTTTATTTCCAGAGATGTGCATTACTGGTTATTGGTCTTTGCGTAATTATGAACGACAGGATATAGAAGCGCTCGCTGAAGCGGTTCCCGATGGTGATTCTACCCAAGCACTGTTGAAGCTCGCTCAAACTCATAACATGACCGTCTCTGCTGGTCTCATCGAACACAGTGATGATGGCAGACTCTATAATACCCAGGTCGTTGCTATGCCGAATGGGAACATTGCCAAGCACCGCAAGCTCCATTGTTTTATTAATCCGCACATGGATCACGGCGATACACATACTGTTTTTGAATTACCTAATGGCGTGAAGGTCGGCATATTGATTTGTTACGATAATAATATTATCGAAAATGGTCGGCTCATCGCCCTGCAAGGTGCCGAAATTTTATTAGCACCCCATCAAACTGGTGGCTGTAACAGCCCAAGCCCGCGCGCCATGGGTCTTATAGACACGAAGCTGTGGGACCAACGTCTTGATAACCCTGAAGCTATTGAAGCAGAATTTAAAGGGCGCAAAGGACGTGGCTGGATAACGAAATGGCTACCCGCTCGCGCACATGACAATGGATTCTTTTTATTATTCGCCAATGGCGTTGGCACTGACGATGATGAAGTACGCACCGGTAATGCGATGATCATCGATGCCTATGGCGACATCTTAGCAGAAACTTGGAAAGCACAGGATGAAATGATTGTTGCCGACTTAGACCTCAGCATACGCAAAGCGTGTACTGGTGTGCGATGGATGAGAAGTCGTCGTCCTGATCTGTATCAGCCCATAACAGAAAAAACCGGCAAAGAAGAAGACGTTAAAAAAGTACGTTTCAACTTTACCGGCGATTAAGAATGAATTATTTTAAAATTATTTAGTGTAGAATGGATAGCCGGCAATATCGATGGTGGTAATATCAGCATCATCCGTCAGAGCATCATTGACGCCTGAATCCATTTCTGCACTAGAAGCTGTATTCAGACCGGCAGCGTTAAACCACGTATCGCGGCGTGCCAATAAACTGGTACTGCGTAACTGCCCATCCTGCGTCATAAGATAAACACGGCGACCTACGATATTTAATTCCTGCGGGGCAGCAGCTACTAAATAAAATGATTCAGCTTCTTGTTCGGTAATTGGATTGGCTATAGTCGGCAATGCGTCGCCTTCTTCAAGTCGATTAGTCGCATCCTGATTAAATAAATACATAATAAAATTATAACCAGATGATGTCGATACACGATCACCTGCAGTCATATTTGCTAATTGTCCAGTAATTAAACCTATATCACCTGCTGCAGCACCAAGACATGCACGAACACCAGCCATGTCTTGGATCATACCGAATTCACCAACACCATTACCGTCGCTATCTTGATAGGTACCACTCTGGAATTGTACGGCAGAACTAAAAATACTTGATTTAATCGAACCAGCCGCGGCACCTTCGTTTGCGGTAATCCGTGATTCGAGCAGATTTGGTATCGCTATAGAAGCAATTATGGCAATAATCGCTATCACAATCATCAGTTCAATAAGTGTGAATGCTTTTAACATTTCATCCTCCAAAAATGGAACAGAGGAATATAAGCAGCAATCGTACCAAACCAATAGCAGACCTAAAATTAGGAAAAATAAGGACTTACATGAAATACTTAACTTGTAATAGCAATATTTTTTGTACAAAACTGACAGTTCTTGTCAGTTTTGTACAATTTATGGCATGACTAATAGTCAATTATTTTAGAAAATTTCTTTCATGTAATTATATTCTTCAACAAACGATTTATCGTCATGGAATATTTCTGCTGCACGCTGCGCAATATAGAGCGCATGTTTTGGCGACCCTGACAATGCAGCTCGCCAAGCGATCCAATAATATTTTGGCTTATAATTGACTTCTTGAATCCATACTTCAATTGCCTTTTTATAATCGGTGAGCTTGATATGCCTGGACATATTCCCCATCAATGCGGCAACACCATCACGCAGCCATTTATCATCGCGTTCTTTGACAGATTTCAGTAAAGCTTTAAGTCGTTTATTATCTTTTTCTAACATCGCTACAGCAACCTGTGCCTGAATAACGGCAATCTGTAAACCACGACTATCTAATTTATGTTTCTTAACAAATTCCAACGATGCTGTTAAAGCCTTATCACATTTAACAACACGTTCGACACTTAATTCGGCATGCTTATCACTCACCTGTTGTAAAATTTCCTGTGCCCAAAACGGTGAAGATGCTTTGATCCATGCAATTTGTTGATCCAAAGGGCCACCACTAAAAATTGATTTATGGTCGATATCAATAGCGCTTGGGAATTCTGCCTTTTCACACAGATCAATAATTTCATCCAACGGTTTAGTCAGCGCTAAATAATTACCCAAAACCGAATAATTATTCAACATGCCTGTTGGTCCCTCCGCATCAGCATGCGCGATATTCGACAACCATTGATTGGTAATTTGGTAAACGCTGCCTTTAGTCGGCAATTCACCTTCAGGAAAATGTGTTAAAGCGCTGATCCCGATTGCCACATATTGACGCATGATGCGTCGCAGCATTTGCATTTGTGGATGGGTAGTCCATTGCGCATCTTTATGCTTACCGGCGGCAATAAGCTGATTAAGCATTTGGCCAACACGTACCACGCTCATGGTTACTGTATTATCAAGAATTTGAACCGCTTCCTTTGACTGATGATTACTCGCACAAATGCTGCTCACCTTTAAACCATAGCTAATAATACCATCACCTAAACGCTTGCGCAGTTCTTGATCGCTTAAATCGCTAATGGTATTGTTTACAGCCTGAACAGCCTCGTCCTTACGATCTGCGTCAAAAAGCGTGTTAATATAATCACTGTTAAATTCTAATAGGGACACCTTATCTTTGGTTAATGCGACTGCTTTCTGATGGTTTTCAACGAATTTATCCCATTGACCTGTAAACGCATAGAGACTCGCTATTTCTCGATAATTAGCTGGTGTATGATTTTTTTCGTCTTTCAGCATGGTTTGCATTTTCTTAATGCCCTGTAAATAGGTTTGAAAATGCCAATCCTTTTGAATATCGATCATGGTCTCTGCATAATTTCTATCAGAGAAAATGCGCCAACCTAAACGCCATGGGCCACGGGTTTTTTCGTTTGAAAAACGAAGTAATAATCCAAGACCGTTAGCATCAAATGTCTCGGTCGCACCAAAATGCTTATAAGCCATTTCCAAGGCCTTCGGTAATTCTTTATGGTTAAATGACAGTGCTGGACCAGTTTGCAAAACGATCACATCCCATTCTGCACCTTTCTTCTCTGCGAAGGCAAATGCCGCGTGGCCTGGTAACATCACTACATGGCCCAATTTATTTTGGCGTTCAGCTATTTGCTGATAAAGCTCTGAGACATCGTCACAGTCACCACGACATACACCACCCGTAACAGTAGATAACGTTTCATGAGCAGTTTGGTGAATGTCACCATTTAAATCACGGTTGCCGATTAAAAATGGCACGGCCGTTTCTGGCGAATCATAAACATATTTAACCAGATATTGACCGATTAAATCCATATGCGCAGCATCTTTCATGACTTTTGCTGCTTCATCTAAAAATGCAGTTGAGGCGCTTTTCGAATCATCTTTGGGCGCATGTAAAATGCCGTCAGCAACAATAACTCGATAAATATCTCCGTTTAAGTCTTGCTGAATAATATGCGGTGGAAAATAATCATCGACCATGCTGTTATTGGGAATCTTAAACACCTCACGCCACACAGCGCCATCAACCTTGAACCCGTTTTTGTCCGACCATGAGGCCAACATTTTACCTTCTGATATTACTTTTATTTCTGTTGCTTGACGCAGAGCTTGTGCTTCATCTAAATCTGCATCCTTCGGCAACACCGAATGCACCCACACCTTTTTAACTGGTATTGAAGAGTCATACATTGGCACAGCGGGACGTGTAGCCACATCAATATCTTTGCCGTCCGATAAGACCCAGACTTGTGATCCCCACGCATCGCTTAGGAGTTGTAATTTTTTACTGGCGCGCTTCCATTCATGCTTGGCCTTCAATTCCATAGCTTCTTTTAAAGATTCACTCACAGCAGCACTAACTGCTTCAAGTGATTTATCTTTTTCGACCATAACATTTAACCAACCGTGCTGTACTAAACGTCGGGCAAAAGCTGGATTCACTTGGTCAGTCGCCAAACCTTTATCAGGTGATTTGATGCGATCGATAACATCAACCACAGCGTCTTTGGCTAAATTACTTAATTTGGATTTTTGTAATTGTTTTTTATAGGCATCGATCGCTTTTTTCAGATCCTTGAGATCCGCTGAGCGATCTTTGAGCTTGCGCTTGCTCAGGCTTAATTCGCCTGCATCAGTTTTTAATTTGAGGTCTTCATCCGCCGATTCAACAAATGGCAGACTCAGCGCTTGGTTGATGACCTTCTGATTGACCGTTTCAGCAGCAAAGCCAACTGTTACCAAGAAACACGAAAGAAAGACAAGATGCAGGCGCATATATTCCCCTAGAAGTGAGCAGTAGTCTTGAGCTGAACACGTAAGCGCAAGACAAAGAGAAGACGTTCTCATCAGGAATATACTACGCAGGAATTACGTGCAGAAGCGTTGTCGCTGAACAACTACATCAATCTAAGTTCTCTTGGCGCTTGACCATATCGTAATAATCCGTTCCAGGACCTAGTTCGATCAAGGTGTCATGCGAGCCTTCTTGAATGATTTCACCATCCTTGATTACCACAATCAAATCCGCATTGCGAATGGTTGAGAGTCGATGCGCCACCACAAAGGTGGTTCTATTTTTAAATAGTTCCGTCAACGATGCCTGAATAAGTTGTTCACTCTCGGTATCGAGATTCGACGTCGCTTCATCTAATATCAATAAACGCGGATCAGCCAATATCGCACGCGCAACTGAGAGACGTTGGCGTTGACCACCACTTAATTTAACACCGCGTTCGCCAATAATACTATCAAAACGCTTATCTAATTTATCGATAAACTCTAAGGCATTCGCTCGACGTGCAGCCTGTTCGATATCTTCATCAGTCGCATCGCGCAGACCATAGGCAATATTATCGCGAATAGTTCCGTCGAATAAAAAGACTTCTTGCTGCACCACTCCTAAGAGCGAGCGATAATCAGCCAGCCGATAATCACGAATGTCAACACCATTGAGTAAAATCTCGCCCTTAACGGGATCATGGAAGCGCGCTAATAAATCCGTCATGGTTGTTTTCCCAGCACCCGACGCACCAACAAAGGCAACCACACTACCGCCTTTCACATCCAGATTAATATTTTTTAGAACGTATTTTTCTTCATCGACATCCTCAGGATCTGTTTCTTCCTGGCCGTAGGCAAACCACATATTGTTAATGCGAATATTATCGACTTGCTTCGGTACGCCTTTAGCACCTTCGCGGTCTGGTTTTTCAGGGTCACGTTCAAGGATCTCGTAAACGCGCTCCATCGACGCAAGACTGCGTTGCGTTTCAGTAATACTTTGCACCAGCATAAATACTGGATTTAAAACCATAAACGTTAACATTTGGAATTGAAAAATATGGCCAACAGTAAATGTTTCATCACCAGATGCTATGAGCCAACAACCCATGCCGACTATCGCCAAACTCGTAATCGGCATCAGCATTTCCCAAAATAAAAACAACATCCCTTGAATTAAGCGCACCCATAATTCTTTACGTATAACCGTGTGGTGACCGACGCCATAAACCAACCGTTCGCGATGTTCACGTGCAAAAGCACGCACCACCCTGATGCCACCAAACGTTTCGGTTAATGCCGCATCAATATGTTGGCGATCCTCTCCCATACTGCGATATATAGGTCGCACGCGTTTCATCATCAAATAATACACACATCCCATTATCATTAAAATTGCCAAGGAAATGGTGGTTACTTGCCAACTCAACCACATCAAATAGCCAGCGACAAACACTAAACGAATAACTGCTTGTATAGGGCTCAACACTGCTTGTTGAACCAAGCCGATAGTCCCGTTTACATCGCCTGACAAACGTGAAACAACACCGCCAGTTTTGAGATCATGTAAATCACCGAGCGGCAAATGCAAAATCTGCTCATGTAATTGCTCACGTAAACGATGCGTAACTTGAGCATTAACCACGGCCATATGAAAATTGCGCCAAAAACCTAATAACCGAGCTACAATATTGACTAGAAAGGCTATACAGAAGAACACTATAATGACATCTGTGGTGCTCATCGATTTCAAAACATCAACATTGTTAACTAGGCTACTTTTTCCGGTCAACGCATCGACCATATGGCCAAGCAGAATTGGCGTCAGCATTTCCAGTCCGCTAATCACTAAACCTATAAACAAGAGCCCGACAAAGGTTAATCGAAACGGTTTTAGCCAGGTATAATAATGTTTTAAATAACGACGTCGCGTTTCTTTATCTTTAGTCGTCTTTCCTTTGCTCGCCCAATCCTGCTCGCCTGACAAGCGATCGTTGTCACTAGCTTCATTGACCTCGGAATCATTGATTTGGTCATGATTTTTTTTTGACTTTTTCTCAATCTTATCTTGTGCATTTTTAGCACGTAATAAATCTTTATAAGCATCAAAGCGCTTTCGCGACGCCCCCGCAGAAAGGGATTCTTCACGCAGATCGTTAATCTCATTCTCTAAGTCGTCTTTATCAAAACGGTCTTTTGGCTTACCCATCTTACCCTAATACTGAACCTGTAATTATAACGCGGATCCTGTCGCCCAATTTACTCAATACAAGAAAATCACCGAGAAAAGCCATGGATTTTGCCCATTTCTCAGAATCCGGTGAACCCAGACTCCACCCTCACCCTAACCCGGACATAATTGCCAAATTATTTATAACGCAGGAAACACACGGCGAGTTCTCGAGCAAACGGCTGTTTCACTGGAGTAAAGAGCCGAGCAGTGCGCAGGCTCCGGACGCCGACGAATGGTAAGCCATACTTTGGCTTAATTTTTAGTAGCGTAGCGAATAAAAATAATGAGGACAAAGTCCGTGGGGAGCCCGAGGGGTGTAACCCCTCGAAACACTAAGCCTTGTATTCAATGTTGAATACTTGATCGAGCTGCAAGGTATGCAAAATGCTCTTTACATTCTTATTCACGTTAACCAAGACCGCCTCGTTGCTTTGGTAGTGCTTATACAAATGAATAAAGCCAGCGCAGACAATCGAGTTAACCGACTGCATCGCATTTAAATCTAAAATAATACGATCATAGGGACCAGGGTATTGATTGCATATTTCCTGTGCCCAGTCATCACGACTCACCGATTCATCATCAATTGCAGGCAACCGAATAAAAATAACACCAACATCAACACGAATATAAATAGCAGTCATTAGCTCAGACTCTTTAGTATATAGGATTTTATTCAAGGATCTAATCTTCTTTTTGTTTCAAGTGATTCAATACAGGTTTGTACCAAAAATCATGGTCCTTGATTGACTGCCTCTTAGCAGCGAAATAGTGAACCCATGGATTTCATCCACCAAGAAAAATGGAAATGGGCCATTCGGAGCCTTATTGCCTGCAGCCTACTTGGTTTGTGTCTTGGTCATTGGTGTGCCGACACGCCGTACCGCTCCATTTTATGGGATGAAGAATTGATGACCCCCTTCCTCAATTTTTTTGGTTCAAGCTGGGACGCATGGGCCAATAATCTTGATGTTAATGACGGCATCGATCAATTCAGCTGGTTTATCGGTCTATGGTTTTTTATACTTGCGCTTTGCAGTTTCATTCCTTGGCCTGAACGCAAGGCTTGGCTCTATGCAGCCGTATGTTTTTTATCTATAAGTTTTATCGCATTATTTCGTTGGGCTAATCATGCCTATGATTTAATATGGCCGTTAGAATTTTTCCTGCGTTTATCTATACCATTACTCATCTGGACCCTGTGCCAATCTGCCCTCGAGCAAAAAACAAAAGATAAATTATTAAGCATCTTACTTATTTGTTGCTCGTGCACCTTTATAGGTCACGGCTGCTATGCCTTAGGCCTCCATCCAACACCGTTAGCATTTCGCCAAATGATTAGCGCCATTGGTATAAGTAGTGAAACAGCGATTGATTATAGTTTGGTAGCGATTGGCGCTATCGACATCCTCGTCGCTGGCCTAGTATGGTGGTCAGCCACTAAACGTGTAGCCGT
>JANQLF010000301.1 GCA_028280785.1 Planctomycetota bacterium | reverse complement strand
TAACAGGCCACACACCGCGCTGAACCATCTGGGCGTTTCATCAAACGGTGCTGTGGTCGATAGTCACGAGGAATATCCGGCTTCACTTCCGGATAATCTAATATCGGCAACTGATCAGGTTTACGTAACGTATTCACCGCGTGCTTAATCGTGCGGTACATACCCTTAAATATTTCAACAAAATAGAGATTTTCAAAAGTCGTTAATTGCGGACGTGGAACTATTTTAGCCATTATTCTATCACCTTTAAGACCAAGGCCGTAACGGCGAGATTAATTAAGGCGATATTCAACATAACTTTCCAACCCAAGGCCATAATTTGGTCGTAACGAATCCGCGGTAATGTCCAACGCACCCAGACAAATACCCAGCAGAAGAATAAAGTTTTCAATATAACAATGCCCACTTGAATAAGCGCAGTGAAAATAGCAGCCCATGGGTTAGTCGCTTCGACTTCACCGATGAAGAACAACGCGATGACAGCAACAGCGAAAGCGGCAAGGCCAGCCAAACCCAGAATAGCACTTAGAACCGAATACTCCTTCATCCGAATAGCATGATCCTGAGCCTGCTTTTTGGCATAGCGGTCCTTTTGTTTTATCACCATTAAACACAAGAATAACAAGACCATTGCCTTCAAAATTGCACCGTAGCCCACCACCTTAGTGACATTGTTTTGAATTACTTCTGTGCCTAAAAATGGTAAGTGATAACCGCCAAAGAATAACGTCGCAATCAATGTCGAGGCAATCACGATATGACAGTATTCGCCCATAAAGAATAATGCGAATTTAATCGAGCTATATTCCGTATGGAATCCACCAACAATTTCCGACTCACCTTCCGCTACATCAAAAGGCGTACGCCCTGTTTCAGCAAACATCGAGGTCAAAAATAAGAAAAAGCCGACAGGCTGTACAATCACACCCCAAGCATTTGTTGCCTGCCACTCTACAATGTCCGTTAATCTTAACGAACCTACAATTAAGAAGAGTCCTAGTAAGCTCAAACCCATGCTAACTTCATAGCTAATCATCATAGCTGATGAGCGCATACCGCCCAATAAACTAAATTTCGAATTAGAGGACCATGAACCGAGTACAACGCCGTAAACAGACAATGAACCAAAAGCGAATAACATTAAAATGCCAGCATTGGCATCTATAATCTGTCCAGTGATTTGGCCACCATTTGCATAGATTTGACTACCCTCGAATGCAATCATCGGTGCGAACCATGGTATAAATGCTGGAGTCACGACCGCCGTAAAAACTGGGATAATCGGTGCGATCATATAGAACCATTTATGACTATGCTTTGGAATAAAATCTTCCTTCCAAATCAGTTTAACCACATCTGTAATATTATGAGCAAAGCCAAAACCACGTAATTTCACAAATCCCAAATTAAATGCGGCACGATTTGGGCCGATACGATCTTGAATAATCGCTGCACCTTTGCGCTCCATAAAAATCATGACCGGGATGAGTCCCAGACCCACAAACGCCGCCAAGTATTTCGCTGCTACGATCCAGAAATCAAAGTTCATACCGCTGCCTCCGCGGCTTCACCAACTTCTACTACAATTCCCATAGAACCGATATGGCGGTATTTAATGCCAGCCAAAGCCGATATCTTCGCCTGTGCAGCTTTCCATGCATCGGTTTCTGTTATCCAAGGCAATGGCTTATCGGTGCATTGACCTGAAAGACGAACTATTGCCTGCCAGTTTGGATCCATGTCTTGGTTTGGACAAACAGGACAAGCGTTTAATATCTGCAAGCGGCCTTCGCAGTTAATCATGGTACCGCGTGCTTCTGCCCAAGAACGCACAGCAACAGCAACCGTCGCTTTTTCAACCGTTTCATTGTTCCAGCTTGATAAAACAATGCGTTGATTAATTGCTTCTAATTTTGCGGCCTGTTCCGGATTATCTTTCCAGAGATTTTGGCCCATAATCAATACGGCGTCATAGGACTCTGCGTTTTCAGCCAAACTATTTAAATTATCT
>JANQLF010000262.1 GCA_028280785.1 Planctomycetota bacterium | reverse complement strand
GCGTCGCAACAGCTGCAGGTGAGTGAATGGCAAGAGCAGGGCATTGTTGTCTCCTTTAATGCTGTAGATATGAATGATTCTACTAATGTTAAGCGACTGGTAGACAATGCTGTTGCTCTCGCACCGTTAGCGGGCATTGTGCATGCGGCTGGTTTATTAGATGACGCGATAATACTTAATCAAACCCAGGAGAAAATTCAGCGCGTATTAGATCCCAAGGTCAATGGTCTCTTGGCATTGCATGAACATTCTAAAGATCTACCGCTTGATCTCTTTGTCGTGTTTTCATCAATTGCCTCAGCTTTTGGCAACCCTGGTCAGTCGAACTACGCTGTGGCAAATGCCTTTTTGGATGGCTTTATGGCCATGCGCAACGCTCAGGGATTACCGGGCTTAAGTATTAACTGGGGACCATGGTCGGCACAAAATATGGCTTCTGGTGGTATGGCCGCGGCTACCCAAGGTGGAGAAAATCGTTTCGCTGAAATGGGTATGGACCCAATTGAAGCCCATGAAGGCTTAATGATGCTAGACCTGCTCTTGGAACAGTCACAACGCCATCACGCTGCTCCCCAAGCTGTTGCAGCATCAATTCACTGGCCCGATTTCTTACAAATGTTTGGCAATGATATTCCGTCGTTGTTTAGCTACTTTTCCCATATGGCCAAATCATCGTTTGATGCGTCAAATCAATTCCTGGAAGAACTACAAGATTTGCCTGCTGATCGTCATTATGATTTTCTGGTAATGCACTTACGCCAGGCATTGTGCGATATATTGGGTTTTGCCTCAGTTGATCAAGTATCTGCACAAACCAATTTCTTTGAGTTGGGTATAGATTCACTGACAGCTGTTGAATTAAAAAATATGTTGCAGTCCCAGTTAGGTTTTAATTTACCAACAACGTTAATGTTTGACTATCCAACAATTGGCGATGTCGCTGGCTATATCATCGAACGTTTACAATCATCGGGTGTAGTTAATGGTGCCAGCGATACACTCTCCGTTGGTGATATTGTGCCAGTAGAAAGAGCGGGTGTTAGCTCATTTCCAGTATCCATTTCGCAAAATAGTATCTGGGTCTGGACTCAGCTGGGTATCGATAATCGAATGCTGACTAAGCAAGCCGCTTTTAGGATAAAAGGCGAATTTGAACAAGATATGGTGCGCCAAGCGTTTGAAGCGCTGGTGCATCGCCATGAAATTTTGCGCACGAGTTTTTTCAATGAAAATGGTCAAGTCAGGCAAATGGTTCACCCGCCAAGCAAATGGCAATTGCCTATTGAAACGTTTGACCCGACTGGTTGTTCAGACCAAGAGATTGATGACCATATTAAACAGTGGATAGATGGAGAAACGTCCCAGCCCTTCGATTTGTCACAAACGTCGCAGATGCGCACTAAGATTCTTCGTCTATCAGCTGATACTGATACGAAGGATAACAAACATGATATGGTGCTGTTGGTACTGCTCAACCATATGATTGCTGACGGCGCGTCAATTTCGATTTTGTTAACCGAATTTGAAAACCTCTGCTTGTCGTTTATTGCCGGTGATACCAATCCTTTGCCACCACTTCCCGTTCAGTACGTTGATTACGCAGTTTGGCAACAGCAGTGGCTGGAAGGCGCATTATATGAAAAGCAACTAAATTTTTGGAAAAATACGCTAAAGGGAGCACCAGCACAACTGAATATCCCTGCTGATTATCCGCGTTTAACGAACGAGACAACTGCCGGCGCTAGCTATTACTTTGAGTTTCCTACTAATGTCGTGCGAGCTATGGAGGCGGACTGTAAGAGTCAGCAGGTGACTCTATATACGTGGCTGCTAGTAGCTTATAACGTGCTCTGCTCTAAGTATGCTAAACAAAAAGATATATGCATTGGATTACCTGTGAGTGGCCGAGATAACAAAGATCTCGAAGACTTAGTGGGCCTATTTATGAATGCGGTTATTGTACGCACTGATTTGGCAGGT
>JANQLF010000227.1 GCA_028280785.1 Planctomycetota bacterium | reverse complement strand
AAGTAAAAGCAAAACGCATCCAAGAAGTGGATGATCAATTAATGGCCAAGGAACTCGAAGAGTGTCTTGGTAAAGATGCTGATGACGCCATTGCTAACGGCATCGAAACCAGCGCTGATTTATACAGCGTTCGTTCAATTGTTTCTGGTATTATCGTTGATGACCTCGGCGATGACATTGTTGTCGACATTGGCTACAAGAGCGAAGGTCAAGTTAGCCGCGACGAATTTAAAGAAGAAGAAATTGAAGTTGGTGCAACTGTTCAAGTCATGATCGTTGACATTGAACCGAACGGCACCGTTATTCTATCTAAACGTCAAGCTGACCTCGAAGTGGGTTGGAAAACCGTTCTTGGTAACACCCAAGAAGGTGATCGCATTCAAGGCCAAGTTACTCGCCAAATTAAAGGCGGCTTGTTGGTCGACATTGGCGTTCCTGTCTTCTTGCCTGCTAGTCAAATTGACATTCGTCGTGTTAATGACCCACGCGAATTTATCGGTCAAGAAATCGAAGCTGAAATTATTAAAATTGATGCTGAGCGTAAAAACATCGTTGTTAGCCGTCGTAAGATTGTTGAAGAAGATCGCAAATCGAAACGTGATGAATTGGTTCGCGATCTCAACGTTGGTGACCTGCGCACTGGTATCGTTAAGAACATCACTGACTTCGGTGCGTTCATCGACCTTGGTGGCTTAGACGGTCTTTTACATATCACTGATATGAGCTGGGGCCGCGTTAACCATCCAACCGAAGTGGTTAAATTAAATCAAGCAATCGAAGTGGTTGTTCTTGATTACGATAGCGAGCGCAACCGCATTAGCTTAGGTCTGAAACAGAAAACCCGTAACCCTTGGGAAGACATCGAAGCACGCTATCCGAAGAACAGCATTCATGAAGGTGAAATTGTTAACATCATGAATTACGGTGCTTTCGTTCGTCTTGAAGACGGTATCGAAGGTCTGGTTCACTTAAGTGAAATGAGTTGGAGCAAACAGCCAACCCATCCAAACGAAGTCGTTGAGCCAGGTAAAGCTGTTAAGGTAATGATTCTCGATATTAACCATGAGAAACAAGAAATCTCACTCGGTATGAAACATGCCGAGAAGAATCCTTGGGAAAACATTACCGACCGTTACACCTCTGGTGGTAAAGTTAAAGGTCCTGTAACTTCAATTACTAACTACGGCGCATTCATTGCACTCGAAGAAGGTATCGAAGGCCTCTTACACGTTAATGACATTAGCTGGACTAAGAAATTAACCCATCCAAGCCCAGTCATCAATAAAGGTGACGAGCTCGAGTGTTTAATTCTTAGTGTTGATGAAGAACGTCAGCGCATCAGCTTGGGTCTGAAACAATTGCAAGAGGATCCATGGGAAGAAGAAATTCCAAATAAAGTTAAGAGCGGCGACATCATCGACGGTAAAGTTGCAAAAATTACCAACTTTGGTGTGTTCGTTGAAATCTTAGAAGGCATCGAAGGCCTGCTGCACGTGAGCGAATTGCCAGGTGAAGTAGAAAATCCTGAAGATGTTCTTGAGACTGGACAAGATGTGAAAGTTCGCGTCCTCAGTCTGGATAAGGAAGAGCGTAAGATCGGCCTCAGCCTCAAAGAGACCGGCTTCGAAATTCCAAGCAAGGAATAAGCAACAATTTCTTTGCACCAATCACAGCTATAAAAAACCGGAGCATTGTGCTCCGGTTTTTTTATAGCCTTTTTTAAGCATAAGCACTGTAATTGACCCATATCAATAGCGTCTAGTCTATCGCCAATGCCATTACTCAATATTCAATCGGTATCGAAATCATTCACAGATCCTGCAGGCGCAGCGCTCCAAGTAGTTAATCAACTATCTATGGAAATGCAGGAGGGCGAATCGCTGGTCATTAGCGGCCCAAGTGGCTGCGGTAAAAGTACGTTGCTTAACCTGATTGCTGGCATTGTGCAGGCAGATAGTGGCTCAGTGCACATTGGCGACACCGATATCCAAAGCTTATCTGAATCGGCGCGCGATTCGTTTCGTGGTAAACATATCGGTTACATATTTCAAAACCATAATTTGCTGCAGGGCATGTCTGCTGCTGACAATGTGCGCATCGGTGGATTTTTTAGTGGTCAAGCGATTGAAGATGCGGCAATTGAACAAGCCCTTGAGCAGGTCGGACTAAAAGATTTTAAAGATTATTTGCCAACGCAATTAAGTTTGGGTCAGCAGCAGCGTGTAGCAATTGCTCGCGCTTTGATTCATAAACCAAAATTAATTCTTGCTGATGAACCGAGCAGTAGTTTGGATGCTGAACATGCGCAAGCCTGCATTGGTTTATTATTGGAATTAGCTGCCGAACAAAAAGCAGCCGTTTTAATGGTTAGTCACGACGAACGTGTTTTTGATCAAGTTGGCCAAGTCAAAGCGTATGGTGAATTAAATCAGGAGGTGGTCTCATGACATTTGCCCAGCTCCGATTTATTATCAAACAACTGATGCAGCAACACCGCAGCAGTATATTGCTCTGTGTGTTGAGTATGTCTTTTGCAGCCGCTTTATTAATGAGTGTCATCGGCGTGCAGGCTCAGGCACAAGCAGCATTCAGCAATAATGACATGGGCTTTAATGCCGTGATTGGTCCACGCGGTAGCCGCTTGCAATTAGTTCTCAACAGCATTTTTCATATCGATCAAGCAACGGGCACCATGCCATGGTCGCGTTATCAAGATATCAAAAATGATAAACGCGTACTGGAAGCGTATCCCATCACAGTCGGTGATAACTATATGGGTTTTCATATGGTTGGCTGTGTACCGGAAATGTTCACTGAGCACGAATTTGAAGAAGGTAAAAAAGTTGGCTTAACCGAAGGGCGTTTATTCGATCCGTATTTAGCTGAAGCAGTCATTGGCTCTTTTGTTGCTGAACAATTAGAAATGAAAGTCGGCGATACCTTTTTTAGTTATCATGGGCTGCAATTCGATGAATCGCAAAAGCATGATCTTGAATTTACGGTCGTTGGCATTTTCGAGCCGACCAATACACCGCTTGATCGCGCGTTATGGACACCATTAGAGAGCTATTACCGCATGCCTGGGCATTCGCTTTATGGGAGTGGTAAAGAATATATACCTCAGCAAGGAGTATCGATTCCAGATATTCACAAAGAAGCATCGGCAGTGTTATGCAATGTTCGTACGAGTAGCGGCTTGCAGTTAAATGCTGAAATTAATCGTCATAGTAAAGATTTAACATTTGCTTGGCCAGTCAGCACAATCATTTTAGAATTATTTCAAAACTTAGCCTGGGTCGATGCATTGTTGGCGCTGATTGCCGTTTTGGTATTTATCATCGCTACGCTGTTTATTGGTAGTACATTGTACCAGAGCATGCAGCAACAGCAGCGCGATTTTGTGTTAATTCGTGCGCTGGGCGCCAAACGCAAACATCTCAGTTTCATTATCTTAGGCGAAGCGTTCATTATAGCGCTGCGCGGTCTATTAATTTCGTTCCCAATGTATTCATTAATCCTCGGCTTTGCCGCAACCTTTTTACGAGCGACAACTGGCGTTTATTTAACCCTATGGTATTGGCATCCGATTTTGCTTGTCGCACCGATTATGGTTTTGATAATGACCTTGATTGCTGCGCTGATTCCAGCCATGCGTGTCTATACCAGTGATGTCGCAGAACAATTACAACAAGGAGATGCCTAATGCGTCTATTATTACTTACTATCCTTGCACTTTTAGTCGCATGTGGCGGCGATGATCACAACCATGAGCATCACGATCATGACCACGACCACAGCCATGATCATGACCACGGTCATGGACACGCGCATCATGCATCGCATGGCGGGGTTTTGATAGAAGTCGGTGAACATGAAGCCAATTTGGAAGTGGTGCATGACGCAGAAGCTGGTGTCATTACCATATATGTTTCTGGTGCACATGCAGAAAAGCCTGTTCGTATAAAAGATGAAAAATTCCCAGCGCTTTTACAAATTAAAAAAGAAGACGTTGGTGTGGTATTTGAGGCGCAAGCAAGTGCGCTTAGCCAGGAGACCGTTGGTGACACCTCCATCTTTAAAACAGAAGGTGAATTTTTGAAGACTGAAGACGTGACACATATTACTGTCGATAAAATAAATATTTATGGAAAAACGTTTACCGACATTAAGGGCAAGCTTAAATAATGCGTTTGTTGCTGCTTGCTTGTATACTTGCGCTGACTGCTTGTGGGCCTGCACCACAACCAGTTCAGCCAAAGCGAGTAGTGGATGATTCGTTGCGCGGGGCGTCGCTTGGGGCACCAGAAGAATCTCCTAAAAAAGATGCGCAATCTTCTCAAGATGATGAAGAGCTGAAGCTCGAAGATGTTCGAGATATTGCCAAAGATATTATTGTAAAAAATACTGATGACGATGAAGAAATTTTAGTCAGTCCACCAAATCCTCGCCGCAAGACCAATCCACTCAATGCTTTGGAGGCATTGCATAAAGGTCAGCGTGTTTCGGACTTTGCTGACGTGTCAAAGATCGGTTCGGATGGTTACCTGGCAATTTATTTTTCAAAACTGAGCTCCTATGTTTATTTTCAGGACTTTGGTGATCAGGAAGATAATCCTGCTAAAGACATGTCCTTGTTTATGCAGCTGCACAATCAAACCGAAGCTGAAAAAGGTGATAAGCAAATACCTGAGGAGATTAGGGCATTACATGGTAAAAAGGTGGCTATTCCTGGGTTTATGTTGGCTGCCAATATGAAAAATGGTAAGACCAATGATTTCTTGTTAGTACAAGTGTTGCCAAGCTGTTTTTTCTGCCGCACGCCCAATGTTACCGAATGGGTGACTTGTCGAGCAAAGAAGGATGAATGGTTGCCGTTCTATTTTGAAAAGCCAGTTGTCGTTCGCGGTACCTTGAGTGTTGGATCTTATTACACCGATGAGTACCTCGAATACATCTATAAGTTAGATGTTGAATCGGTGGAGCTACTCAAGAAGTAGCTTTTCGACGACTAATGTTTGGTTGATGGCATCAATATGCTGTTTATAGTAACTGTGTTCAACCAGAGCTCGAATTGCGACCACAAATTCTATTCGTTTTGATACTGAGCCTATGCCTGCCAGCATTGATAGCGGCTGACGCACTTCCGAGTGGTGCTCAAAAAGCTGAGGAAAAATTCAAGGCGATGAAGGCTAAGGCCATGCAGTCAGCGCAAAAAGATGTTGATAAGGCTAAGCAGCGCTATGCCAAAGAGCTCAAGGGTGAAGTGAAAAAACAACTCAAGACCAATGGAATTGAAGCTGCACAAAAGGTGCAGGAGATGATCGCTGAGCTTGAAACAAGCGATCCGATTAAAAAAGCATTTGGTGACTCGGCTCCAACAAAAAGCAATAAAAAGTCCGAATCAGGTATGAGCGTTAAAATTGCTATTGCTACCAGTTATCATAAACGAGAAGAGTTTAACGTAACCAAGGATATGCAGAAATTCTTGACCGAAAATAAAGAGCCTTTCAGGCCAGCTGATATTTGGGGTGAAAAATTTGGGTTCATGATTGGTGGTCGCTTAGTAGTTACCTACATGATCAATGGGAAAGAATTCGAAAAACAATATCCTTGGACGGGGCGAGTGCGCTTCGATGAAACAAAAGAAGAAGCATTGGAGTCGCTTAAATGATTACTCGATTACTTGTGCTGAGCTTATGCATGCTTCCATTGAGTGCTGTCGAATTAAGCGAGGACGCAAACGAGGCAAAGTCTGAATACGAAGCGACCGTCAACGAAATCGTTGCAGAATTGCAGGATGACATTGATGATGCACGAGCAGATTTAGTGAAAGCTTTGGAAAAGGAATTAAAATCAGCAACCAAGAAGGGTGATCTTGCCGCCGCGCAAGCCGTTCAAGCCAAAATTGAAGAATACAAGAAGGAAGAAAAATCTGCAGATTTATTTGGTGGAGAAGACGCAGGTCCGCAGAAAGAGCATGGCAATAAAGAGGGCGAAACGACGGCTTCTGAAACTAAGGAAAAACAAGGTGCCGCTACTTATACAATAGAAAAAGCTACCATTCGCATCCATGCGACAGGTGAAAATAAAGATGTGACTGCCTTAGTGCAAGAGCTAGTGAAACAAGGTAAAACAAGTGTTCATCCAGATGACGATTTGAGTAAAGCCACCGGTGTGGACGGTCGTGCCGCATTAATGCTGAAGGTTAAGACAGCAGACGGTAGTATTAAACATTGGCGAACGTCTTGGTTTATTCCGATCTCGTTTGAAACGGGTGAGCGAGTTACGAAATAAAAAAAGGCGGCCATACAGGCCGCCTTTTGAGATAAATATTTATTTATTAATCCATATAATTTAAGCAGGTCAAAATGTAGGCGGTCACTAAGTGCGGTACGCCTTCGGCCCAGCGATCAGCTTCGTTGACCCAGTACAGGCCTTGTTTGCCGTTTTCCAACTCGACCGTTTTGGTGCGCTTTTTGATGGCTTTGAGCATATCAACGCGCCAATCAGTTTTGATGTTGTCAGGAAGCATGATTTCAGTTTTCCCCATACGCTTGAAGGTTTTGGCCATCATCATGTAGTAATAATAGAGACCCTGCTGAGCTTGTTCTTTGCCCATACCAGGATTTTTCTCAAATTGGTAATTAGTTAAGGCCCAATTAAGAGCTGCCTTCATGCGTGCGTCATCTTTGCTGACTTGCAAATAGAT
>JANQLF010000226.1 GCA_028280785.1 Planctomycetota bacterium | reverse complement strand
TTCTATTTGTAACATAGGTTCGGGATAAAATTCATCGACATAGCCGATGCAAAGGATTGCGATGGGTTGGGAGTCATCTGGCATCTGTAATAGCTGTTTCAAAGCACATGGGTCAAACAATGACACCCAGCCAACTCCAAGCCCTTCCGCTCTGGCGGCGAGCCACAAATTTTGGATAGCGCAGGATACCGATGCCAAATCCATTTCAGGCATTGTTCTTCGGCCGAAAATGTAGGTTTCTCGGTTATTCATAAGCGCCACGACCAAGAGCTCACCGCATTCGCGAATGCCTTCTACCTTGAGCTTCATGAATTCATTTTCACGTTTACCAAGGGCTGTGGCAGTCAATTTACGCTCATGTTCGACTAAATGATGTATGTCCTTTTTGAGCGGAGAATCAGTAATGCGGATAAAACGCCAAGGTTGCATGAGTCCAACACTGGGGGCAGCATGAGCAGCGGCAAATAAACGGGCCAGCAAATCAGGTGGGATAGGCTTAGGTCGGAAATGGCGCATATCCCTGCGTTCATATATTGCGCGGTAAACGCCGGCAATTTCTTCATCTGGAAAGCGGTGTTTGCTCATGGGGTGAAAGCTAGTCCTGAGATAGTTGAGTTTTAATTGAATTGACAGAGCATTTTAGTGTCTACCCTGTCTGTGACAAAGTCTTAATACTAAATTAATCGTCCGCCTTGAGTCGTGGGGAGTTTTATCGGAATCGGTCATATTATTACAACTTTAGTTGTAGAAAATAACGCTATAGCAGATTATCGCTGCTGAACCTTGTCTGTGGATTAAATTTTGACACTGATTATGTGAATTCACTTTTGTATTAATAGTCGCTGATTGTGTTTATTTTGTTCAGGTCGGCAGAAATGGTACTAATGCTTGCTTACATTTCAATTTTACTTGTCGTTGCTTTGCAGGATAATCACTCTAATAGTATGAAATATAAGCCATTTTTGTATCTCAATCGCATTACGGAGTGTTTGTAACATGGCTGGCGTGGTTGCTGTCTTGCTGAATCGTGTGAATTATATAAGTTTTTGATTATTAAAATTTTTTAGACAAAATACGGCAATTGATGGGGGTGGCATAATTGGTATTTGTGGCATCGGGAACCTTCCCGGTTTGCATGGTTCGAAGCCTTGTCTACTGGATTTATAAAGAAAAACTAAGATTGCATGATGTATCAGGATCTTTCCATATTAATCTCGGTCTAAAATAAATATAATTGAATGTTTTCAGTAACTTGTTAAAGGGAATGAAGCTCATCGGTCGGTGCTGACATTGTGTCGAGTCAATTGTGGTGTTGAACAGCGGCGAGCTTGATTGGAAATCACCAGGGAATTTCTGGCGAGCCCATAAATTTAAGCAATGTGTAATGGGAAACAAAAACAGTGAAGCCAATAGTTATTGCCTGGCTGATGGTAGTCGTTACTTTAGGGGTTATCGGATGGCAAGGTGTTGAAGCCTACCAATTGATCTCGATGTCACCCATTTCTGAGCTGCCACCGAAACAGGTTGAGCGGCGCGTAACGTCAAAACAGCACTTTGATGTTCAGCGCTTGGCTCGTGCAAATGTATTTGGTGTCGTCGCTAAAAATAAGCCGGTAGCGGTGGTTGAAAAGAAGCAACCTAAAGTTGATGTTGAATCGTTGCCTGAAACTAAATTGAAACTCACTCTTAAAGGAGCGTTCAAAGGCGGAGAAGATGCGGCATCTTATGCCCTGATTAGTCAAGGAAGAGGGAAGGAGAAAGTCTACTATATTGATGATCGTGTCTCGGGTGGTGCTGTGCTTTACGCCGTTAATGCCGACAATGTGGTCTTGAAAAAAGGCTCTCGACTGGAAGCATTATCATTTAAGCGCGATCTCGGCGAAGGCAATAGCGTCAAGCGAATTGAACGAAATAGGTCGCGGCGTTCTGCTAATAGCAATAACCGCAGGGCCTTATATGACTCGGATGAAGAAAGCGTACCATCGTTAGAAGAATTAGGTGACATGGTGCCACAAGAAATGCTTGATAGATTAGGCGAGCTGTCAGAGGAGCAAATGCGTCAGGCTGGCGGGACACCTGGCGATATGCCGTATATGGACTCTATTAAACAACGCCTTGATAAACTGCGTCAGATGAAAGAATCACGCAGACAATGAAGATGTTTTTGGTACTGTTAAAGATTAGAATTTTTTTGTGAGAATAAGCACGAGCAAATTAAACACTGTCGACTGAGGGTATTACTGTGACGGAAGAGGCATTTGAGCCCAAAATAGAAAGTACTAGTATTGTAAACCGTTTGCCATTTAGTTTTGC
>JANQLF010000215.1 GCA_028280785.1 Planctomycetota bacterium | reverse complement strand
GAAATACACTTTATGGCGACCATCATTCCGCAATTGCCGGACGATGAGATCGCCAGTATGTACTCGTGGCACGCCGGTGACGAACAATTCGATAATCACCACTTCAATTACGGTCTCTATGAATTATGCAATGCCTTACCACTAATCCGTACGCTGATCAACGCTGACGACCAGCTACAATTACTTAAAAACATCTTATGTATGGCTGAATATTGTTATCGCTCTACTAGTGATGATGTGGTGTTTAATCATCCGATGGGCAATATTACCGGTTCCTGCGTTGCTGGCTGTAATTTTCCTGACTTCAAAGACAGCAAACAATGGGTCGAATGGGCACATGACAAACTCCTCAAAGATTGCGTTTATTACCCAACATTTACCGAAGATGGTTATTCACGCGAAGGCTTTAGCTACCAAGAAGTCAACGCCAAGCACCTCGTACGCGCCTGGAGCGCAATGAAATACAGTGGTTTCAAGATCCATCCCAAGGTCACCGAACTGTGTAAAAAATCGTGTACCTTTTATATTCCTATTTTGCAGAATAATGGACACTACCCACTTATCGGTGACTGCGGCACACTCAAATTATCTGTCATTAATATCTGGCACCAAGGCAGCGCCCTTTTCAAAATTGCTGATCTGAAATTCATGAACCCGATCGAACCGAATGACGGCTGCGTCGAACGCGTCGCCTGGGATGTCGGTTATCAAAATCTGCGTTGGTGGGAACAACAAAAACGCCCATCACTGAAACAAAAAATCCAGAAGCCCTTCGATATGCGCAAAACCGGATTCCAAATCTATGGATTCGGCAAAGGAACTGGCGCACACTACGGCATGCTGTGTAGTGCGATTGCACATAATCATGCCCACGCTGATGTTGGCTCGATTAATCTCGCCGCCTTTGGCAAATCGTTAATCAGCGACCCTGGCAAAGCGACTTACACCCAACCCTCTTATCGCAAAGAATGCTTGGAAACCATTCATAATTTAAGCTGCCTAATTCGCCGCAATCCACTTGGCCCACGCGTCGATGATATGTCGTACAGTAAAACTATTTATGTGCAGCATAAAAAGAAGTATCAAGCAAGCGCCATGCAACATACGCTCTATGAAAACCATACCTATAAGCGTAGCATGATCGGTGTACCATTGCCAACCCAAACAGCCGGTAATCCAGATGTTATTTGGTTTGTTTATGATCAAATTACGCGCGACAAGCCATGGCCGAAAAAATCCACTAATCCACTTGAGCTCGTTGATACGCTTTTTCATTTTAATGCGCCTGAAACTGATCTCGGCATGGACAATGAATCGCTCACCTGTTGGTCCAAACATTCAGCGAATAAAAAACACCTCGATAGATATGACCGCGAAGATATCAATTTAAGCGGTGCAACTACACGCGTGAGCATGAAAGAATGCCTCGCTGATCTCCACCTTAAACCGAGCAATGGTAATTTGCAAATCACTGCCATTCCTGCGGGCAAAAAAGGCACACGCACTAACATGCGTCAGGAATACAGCTACACCGTTGAATACCGCGGCCGCGTCAAGCGCCCAACGGTTAACTTTCAATATCGTGGACAATTACCATTTCGTTCATTGTTTGTGTTAATTCCATTCAACACCGTTCGGCAATCACCCATAGCCAGGGTAACGGGAGCTTTCACCAAAACTAATGAAGTTGAAGTGAGCATTAATCATAAAAACAATGATTATCGATTTGTTGGAAAAAAATTAATATCCAAGAATCCAGGTATAAAATTTACGACCAAGGATAGGTAATTGATAACTGCTCACCACCAGATCGAGCAGACTCTGCCGCAATAATGCCGGGCAGTGACATGCGCAATGCGTCTCGCAAAGATATTGGAGATGGTAAACTCTGTTCGATAGCATCGAAAAAACGCTTTAATACTGCTAAATCCGCACCACCGTGACCAGCATCACTATCAATATCACGTGGCTTCTCACCAACTGATAATTCATGCAATGTTTTTTCATCATGCTCTACACACGAATAATATAAAGTCTGTGCTGGCCCAACTCCTTTGCACTCTGGCTTACGCTCAAAATAACCGTTAGTCCCATAAATTCGATAGGCATGTCCAGATTGCGGATTGTTGTTAATAAAAGAAACCAGTAAACGGATTACTTTATTTGATGCTGTACGAAACAAAGCCACCATCGCATCATGTTGACCATCTTCCTTATTAATGTGACTACCTGTGTCAAAACAAGACACCGATATCAAGTCCTCTTCGATTAATCGTAAAAGTGGCCCCAAAGAGTGAGTGCAATAGAGAATACTCTCATAGTTCTTACGCCATGGTGTAACTTCGAACATATCTCGAATATCGTGAATATATTCAGCCTCCATATAATAAGCTTCACCAATGATACCTTGTTCTACAAAATCCACTGCCGTATCCACAAAACCCCAAGTATTTGGATTGGCACCAAACATATAAATTCCATCGCTATTTTGATGCGCCTCCCACAGTACTTGAGCCTCATCTATTGTGGCAATTGCCGGTACATCAGACAATACATGAATATTCCTTGCTAATGCTTTCACACTAAGTTCTGCATGAAAGGTGGCAGGAGTCTCCACTAATAACGCATCGATTTTCTCTTTTTTAAGCATCTCATCAAATTCAGCATAGACAGGAGAATCTGGATAGATTTTTTGTGCCAACTCTCTATTCTGATCACTGAATTCGCAAATCGCAGCAGGCTTTACATACTCAAAATTACGAATAGCTAAATCATAAAGATGTCTACCACGTCCACCAAATCCTACTATTCCTAATTTTATCTGATTTGACATGACCTTCCTTATTTTTTATTATTTTACAAATTCAATGTAAATACAAAAGTATTGAATTTCAGATATTCTTTATCGATAAACGAGGCAGCCAGTAACGACGATAAATAATAATCACACTTATCACGTAAGATGAATGCGATAAACCGCGCGCTTGCCATCCTTATCAGAAATAAAATAGGCGTATTTCGACTGATGATCAATTATCGGATGTGGATGGGCATCCTGCGATGTCCAACTGGAATTATTGCGACATAAAGGCGTCCAGGCAATCTTACCGTCATCCCAATTGACATCTAAATGTGAAATCCAATCACCACTCCCATTTTGCAAATCGCCTTCTTCTTCATAGTAACCGTCAGTAACCAAGATATTTGTCTTACCGACAGTAAAATGACCATAACGATTGCAGCCCGTTTCTAATCCGATCTCCTGAATATGCGAGCCATCAGCTTGCACGCGACCTATATATGCTGGACCATTTTTGAAGCCACCATGATAAATTATTGCTGAGCCGTCGCGTTCCCACATCTCATGACAAGTCCAGTCATCTGCGGAACGTCCAGCTTCGGCTGTGCGCATTCTGATATGCTTCGTCCCATCGAATAACCACATCCGGCGAATGCCACAATCGGATGGCCATTCATGATTATATAAAATCTGATTGGGATTTACCGGGTTAAATTGCACATGGGTAATCCAAGCCTTATTAACTTCTTCACACAAGATTTCTTCACCTGTGTCGGTATCATAAACGCGCAAAAAGGAAGAGAGACCTTCCTGCTGCACACGCTCATCAATATTATATTCCGGTTTTCCATTTAATTTATTATTTCCATCCAAAGCACGCTCGTCAGTCGTCGGTACACAAAGCCTTTTCCCATCAGATGAAACATGGGTAAAGGCAGTCATCTGCCCCTCCGGATACTGAGTCAGAGTCCGCTCACTACCATCAGCATCTATACGGCGAATATCGCGGCCTTGAATATAATAAAGTGTGCCACTCGGCGCATGAAAACTTGGACTGGCTTTAGCAAAACCGCTATAAGGATTGCCGTCAAAATAAACGTAAGATTTTAAAAAACCTTCACTATTATGTGTTAACTGTCGCTCTTCACCCGTATCCAAGTTACGATCAAATAAATTTACATGACCTGTACGATCACTCATAAATACCAAACGAGTATCATCATGATTTAAGCTGGTTGAGGTAAAATATAAAAGTTGCTCATTAGCTTCATGGTTTTGCGTAACACGTTCTGGATTTACCATCGTTTTCCTAACTCTCATTCACCATGAGTGTGTTTGCTCCGTGCTTGTCGGCGCATTGCTGCTCAATGTACCGTCAGCTGCCGTATATAAACGGTCAATGCGAGGATAGCGCGTGGTCATCGCAACATCCCAACCATGATAAATGATCCATCTTTCCTTATCAGGACCAATAAATAAATTATGGTGCCCCGGACCCTTCACTTCGTCAGTACTTTTCATAATTATTACATCTGATTCAATAAATGGTCCATTTGGTTTGTCTGAAACTGCCTGCGCTACGCGGTAGGTGTCGTCAGTCCACGCACCCAAACTATAGGTCAAGCGATAACGGCCATCGGCCTGCTTAAATACCACTGGGCCTTCCTGCCATTCATGCTCATCAATTAAACAGACTGCTTCATCGGCCACGTTTTGTGGATCGATTAATTTATCGACCCAAATCTTTCCCGCTGCATGACCACGTGTATTTCCATGCTCGGTCACGTAATACAACCACAGCTGACCATCGTCATCTAAAAATGGGCTGCCATCAAGGGCCGCATGGTCAATGATAACGCCAACGTCCTCAAATGGACCACCGGGCTTATCACTTACCGCTAAACCCAGGCGATTACTGTGATTTTTATCATCACGTTCTGTTTTGGCGGTATAATAAATCCAGTAACGGCTATCATAGAATAAAACCTCTGGCGCCCAAAAATTAAATTTATTCCATGAACCTTCTTCAACGGCATGTCTCTCAAATTGCCAGTCAATTAAATTATCGCTCGACCAAATAGGGATATGCCGATTACCATCTTTCTTACCGGTCGCATACAGCCAATAACGCCCTTTGGCTTTCAGAATAAATGGGTCGGCTGCAGAGGCATCAATAATAGGATTAGACCAAGTTAAATCAGGCATAATAAACTCTTTTCTCAGTCACCACATGTTTGGGTCGTCGAAAGCTGAAGAACAGGTAATCGATCCACCTTTTAATGTCTTGTTTTCATTTAATATCATGCCTTGCCGCGCATAAGGATACTGTAATGGATGAGGCGGAATAAATGGACTTGCCTTGTTGGCCTCAAAACCGAATCGTTCATAATACTTTGGATCGCCGTAAACAAACACATACCCTGCACCCAACGAACTAACACGATCAAGCCCTAGTTTTACTAATTGTGAACCAATGCCCTTTTTCTGAAAATCTGGGTGAACGGCCAACGGTGCCAACAAATAGCCGATTAAGCGATGAGTCTGACTTAAATATACAGGACTAAAAGAGACATGGCCAAGTATCTGTTCTTCTTCAGCAAGCAAGGAAAGCACTGGGTCAGCAGATTCTTCACTGAGGAATCGCAAGGCGACAGCTGCAACGGTAGCAGCCTCTGACTCATCAAAGGCCCTGAGATACATGTCCTTTAATTCATCAGCATCAGATTCTAGCGCTTCCCTTAGTCTCATTCAATAAATAGTATGAGTAGTCCAGGCACAGCAACAATGAGATAATTATTTTTTACGTGTAGACTTCCATGAATGCTCTAAATTTTTCTAGAGATGGTCCAAAAAAATCCCCTAGTTCACCCATATAACCCGGATCCTCGAACCATGGATTATGATCGATACCCCAACGTTGCGATTCGAATTTATCGACAATCTGCGGATCCTTCCATGCACCATGCAATGTCGCGCGCTTCCATTCGGGTTTATAAATAGCTGAATGCCAAATGACAGGATTGTATAATAAACAATCTCCTGCGTTTAATTGTACATTAACAGCACCAGGCATATTGGAAATTACCTCATGCATGGTCGCATCGTCGACATTTTGTCGATTAAAGGTTTCTTCTTTATTTGAGTATTGTGCATACGCTAATTCTTGGTCATGGCTCAATCGAGCATGTGAACCTGGCACTACCCACAAACTGGTATCATCATAAATGGCACAATTATATTGAATAAATTGAGTTGCATGATTTTTGGTTAGTTCAGGAACGTCTGGGTGTGTATCACCAAAATCTCTATGCCAATTACATATGGTGTTTTTATTGGCCCCCAACAAGAGAGCTAAACCGGCAAAGGAAGGGTCGGTCTGCAATACATCAGTAACCACCTCGGCAAGGTTTGGGAGGTTTAAAAAATCAATAAAGGCATGATGAAAATAGGTAGGTTCAAGTATGGTCTGATAGCGCAGCGTATCGCCTCGATTTTCAATTAATGGCGTGACCGCCGTGCGCAAATCTTCTAACACATGGTCAGTAATTCCGCCTTCAACCAAAACGAAACCATCTTGTTTAAATGATTCATGATAGGCACCCATGTGGCACTCCCTTCTATTTAATTATTCAATTAACCGCGTGTTTGGCAATTAAATCTTCATTGAGTGTAATTCCGAGACCAGGCTTATCGGGAATGGTGATAAAACCATCAACCGCCTGGTATTGTTCTTCGGCTAATTCGTGACGTAACGGCGAATCTTCGACGCAATCTTCAAATAAAAATGCTTCTTTAAAAGTACATAACCAATGTAGGCACGCTGCGACACTGATTGGCGTTTTATAGCAGTGATTCACCATCCGCGCATGAATGTCCTGCACGCGTTTACCTATATGCAAAGCATCAGTAAACCCACAACGCGCTAAATCAACTTGATAAATATCTAAGGCACGTCGGTCCAACCACGGCGCAAAAGCAGCGCGACCACATTCACCCTCACCACCAGCGATCGGCACTGGCGAGCGGTCGCGCAACCAGCAATAACCATCAATATCGTCTTGATTAAGTGGCTCTTCTAACCAGCCGATATTGTATTCATTAAATGTCTGTGCTCGTTTTAATGCCGTACGTGCATCCCAAACACAGCCTGCATCGATTAATAAATCGCGCTCTGCTCCCAAAGCATCACGTCCTGCTGCGACAAGCTCAATATCGAGCTGTTCACTTTTGCCCATTGGTTCCCAACCAAATTTCACAGCGGAATAACCAGCATCAACCCAACGCGTGCCAATATCTTTTGTCTCAGCGCCGTCTTTACCAAATAAAATCGAGGCATAGGCACGAATCGTATCGTGCTGCTTACCACCCAATAGCGCATGAATTGGCTGCCCGAGTGCTTTGCCCTTTATATCCCACAGAGCCATGTCGATACCTGACATCGTGGCAATTGCTACTGCACGACGGCCATAATACATGGAGCCGCGATACATTTTATCCCATATTTTAGTCGTAGACATGGGATCTTCACCAACAATTAACTCTTTGAGACCACAGGCAATATTATGTGAAAATGGCGCATGAATAATCGCAGAAGATATTTCAGGTGAGGCATCACACTCTCCTATACCTTCAATGCCTTCATCAGTCTGCACACGAATAATAATGGTATCTTGTGTTCCAGCGGTTTTACCCTCAACGGCTTCCAATCGAATAATTTGGCAAATAACATCAGTTATTTTCATGTGTTACTCCATTCAACCTGCTCACCAATCAATGCCACGGTGATCCCCTGCGTCACTCGTGCATGCCATGCCATGCAAATAATATATCCATCCATTGACGCTCGTACTTCAATTGGATCTTCATCAATTATTTCAAAATTATGAATCCGTGCGACCAATTCGCCCTTCTGTACGTGATCGCCAACAACAACATGCGGTTCAAATAAGCCACTGCATGGTGCAAGGTGCGAGGCCGTTACACTTGAACCATCCACGAGTTTTTGATCACTGGAAACTTTATCTGGCAAAGGCCCCTCTTTTAATTGACCAGCAAACATTGCGGCTGATAAAACGCCACGTTCTCCCATTGTCACGCCATCGCGAATAACCGCTTCGCCCCAGCCAAGCTCAGTGCCAACTGTTATTTTACCCAAGCGTTCTGCTGTACTAGTCAGTAAGCCAGGTGTTTCATCTTGATAAAACATCGTGAATGGGCAGCCAAAACCCTGAGCCACGCTTTGCATGTCTTTGAATTGCTGCTCATCCTCTACGTGATGAAACGACGAGACACCTGGGAAGGTCGCCAACTGGCCACCACTATGTAAATCCAAAACAACATGAACCTGCGGGAAAATATATTCAGTCACAAAATAAGCAAAACGTTCTGTGATGCTGCCATCTTTCTTACCAGGAAATACACGGTTTAAATTTCCGTTATCTTCCTGCGAATCACGCGTGCCACTGCGAAAAGCTGATGGATTTAATACTGGAATTAAAATGACCCGGCCACATACATCTTCATTGTTAATGTTGCGCATGACATTTTTAATTGCCACCGGACCTTCGTATTCATTACCATGCGTCGAACCAAAAGCGACCATGCCCTTTCCTGTTTTTGCCTCTGCGCCAACAATAATGGTCATAGGAATTACATAATGACCCCATTTTGTTGGATGCTCTATTTTAATAAAATAATCGCGACGCCCGATGCTTTCAAAATCTATGTCCGCAGCGCCTACCGTGATGCGTGTCATGTGTGTTCCTGTTCCACGCATTATTTGACATTGTATGAAATGTCAACTTGCAAAGTTGCCGGCAGCTGCTCTAATGGGCATATGACGTTAACAGAACGTATATATTTGGATCTGGCTCAAGATATCATCAATCATAATGACTTGCCACCACTGACTTTACCAGCCTTAGCCAAACATTTCTCGTGCAGCACCCGACCAATCCGTCAAGCGGTCGATAGACTCATTGCCGACAAGGTGCTTACTAAAACTGACAATGGTCGCCTCCATGTACCCGATCGCATCACCAAACGCGCTCAGCAAAAAATTAAACAAAGTATTAATGCTGATGAAGATTCTGAAGAACTAGAAGATCAACTCCTCGGTAAATTAATTCACTATGCGCTTGAAGCGCATCAAGATTATTTACGTGAAGAACATGTTGCAGATGAATTCAATATTGGCCGCGGTCGACTACGTCAGTTATTTATGGAATTTGCTAGCAGAGGTTTACTGGAGCACATCCCCCACTGCGGATGGAAAGTAATTCCATTCGATGAATCCGATATGACACATTTTATTAAAACAAGAAAAACACTCGAGGATCTCGCTCTCTGTGAGTCCTTTGATAAACTCGACCATAATATCATTCGCGATTGTTTAGAAAAAAATAAACAAGGCCTCCAGGCAAAACAACCCAAGGAAGATGATACTTTTCACCACCACATGATCGAAGTGAGTGGCAATAGGTATATCGCTCAATTTTTAGCTCAATACATGCCCTATTACACAATATTCTCTGAATGGGAGGCTAAAGACGCCGAAGCCTCTCGCGCCGCCTGTCGTGAACACTGCCGTATACTTGAAGCCATGCTTAAAAATGATCTAGAAGCTGCCCGTGCCGCATTAGATGCACATTTAGATACCGATGTGGAATTATTGTTTCGGCCACGGAAGTTTTCCGTTGGTCTCCAAAAGCGTCTTCAGCGAACTTAAAATAACTGGCCAACCGCCTGAAACATCAACGAATGTCGCAGAATCTTCGGTAAATCCATCGTGCGTTAATTTCAAGGCGCACATTTTATCCATCTCTATAATTTCATAAGTGACACGACTGGGTGAATCGTCAGGACGATGTCCAAACGCAAAGCTGTGCACTAATTTTTTCCCTGATTCAAGAGCTTCTATTTTCCCATCAATCATTTTATGTTCAGCAGAACCATAATACATTTCACCGCCAACTTTGAGATCAATCTTTGCTAACGGTGCTAGATAATATTCCTTAACAACGTCCGGATTAATTAACGCATCCCAAACTTTATCTGCTGGTACTCCAATAAATATTGTTTGTTCAAAAACTGGTTTAGCCATAGCCGTTCTATTATCCCCTTGCTGTTCTAATTTTGTATTAGTATTCGTTTCCGAGCATCCACACATACATGCTATTATAAAAGTGCTCATCAATAATATATTATTTTTCATCGCTTCCTCGTTTGGGCGACACCATGGCAATGGTGAGGTCTGACGTCTAGTTTTAATTTCTTGCCTCGAAGTAATACATGTATTCACATATTACTGATTACGCTGTAACTCTCTCAGTGCTAAGGTATCTACATGAAAAGAACCCTTAAGTGCTTTTAAAATAACGGATTGAGATTGCTGGTTAATTACCGATGCCTCGAGACTAAAGCTCATCGACATGAGTCCATTATTAGCAAATATCTCTATCGAGCATACATCGACCACAATGCGAACGTGCTGACACTCAATTGAATCAGGCAGGATTCCTTCTGAACCCAAACATCTTATCTTATTCTGCGTTATGTGAATATCAGTATTTAATATCGATATGAGCATTTCAGCATTAGAATCAAAGGAAAACGTCACCTCTAGATCCAGAGACTGTTTTAAATGATCTATTACCAGAGTATTGGAGTCATCAACAATAATATCGCTAACACAATGTTCCTCTACTTGTAAGCGCTTCAATTCTTCGATAGGAATCTTACACAGATATAACTGATCATTTATGTGACGCAGCGTTAATACTACTGGCAGGCTTAATTGTTGGTGAAATGAAGAATTGGGATATCGCTCGCTTGGATGCATTAACCAAGAAATTTGAATGACGCGTGCATCAGGAAGGTTTTTCCACGTTTGATTGGCAGACAAATCCTTTCCATAATCAAGCGCACGCCGGTCACTTCCTGGTGAAAACTCAAGCCCATTAAATTCCCCAACAACATAGTGACGCCAATCCATCGCAACCCACGCGGTCTTCTCTTCTTCATTTTCTATAACGAGTTCAATAATATCTGGACAGACATAAAAGTCTGGCAAATGACTAACTAAATTCCAATTCAACAAATCCGTGGAACTAAAAAAGGAAAATCCTGCTCCTTTTTTATCAAGTCGTTGTTGCGGGTTATTATACACTACCATAAGCCACTGCTGACGTTGCCCATCCCATTGAAGGTGTGGATCACGTGCCGATAATTCCCAGGTTTTTAATTCATCTCCCGGCAAATGAAGCACGGGATTGTGTTCGAAGCGAGACCACGTCATACCCGCATCATTACTATAGGCGAGGCACTGTCCCTCACCCCAACTGGTAAAGGCTGCGATTATTGGGGCCTGAACACCAGATTGTAAACCGCTCGCATTCTCAAAATCAATGAGCGCTGATCCTGAAAAAGCCATATGCCCATTTAGAGGTTGAATCGCATCATCATGTTGCGTCCAATGCAATAAATCCGTACTCGTCGCATGACCCCAACACACATCGGGCGGCTCATTATGCTGAAAATAAAGATGGTAAACGCCGTTTAAATAGACCAAACCAACGGGGTCATTAATAAAACCCTCGTCAGCAGTAAAATGAAATTGCGGTCGATAAAATTCTGACCTATTTAAATCCCCCATAAACCTCTTTTATTCTTCACGATCCACTTTTATTGCTAAGCCAATCCCAGAAACCAATAGTAACAATATCGTTGATCCTATACCTAAATAAGTTGTTCGCATAGCCAATGCCTCCGCATCTGCTAATTCTTCATCCGATATTGGAGTTGTTGCCTCCATTAGTGATTTCACTTCTTCAATATCTCGTTGACCAATGTTTGTTGCAAGTAATCCCAAGGCCAGCGGAGAAAAACTCATTATTGCAATCAGCAGGAACAATTTGCGCGAGTTCCTCGATCCAAACGCTGATACTGCAACAATCAATAAAACAGCAGTAATTAAAATGCTAATGTAGCCATATATACCTAAATTAACCAACCACTCAAACATAATTAGCCCCTAGATAGTTACTCAATTCCCGTTACCAGCCATTTGAGGAAACTTTGATCATTAATAGTCTTTTTAAAACATTCGCCGTGACCTAAACCCGGCCATATAGTATGCTTGATGTCGTTGCCAAAGTCCTTTGCCAACTCTACCGAAAAACTATGGGCACGACAAAATTCTTCTTCACTACCTGAATATACACGGACAGGAATATTTGGATAATGTTTTAATTTCCATGCCTGCACTGATCCAGAAATAACGCCGACACGGCAAAATAAGTTTGGTTGATAGTAGCCAAGCTCCCAAGCAGCTGTACCGCCCATGCTAAATCCAGTGACCATAACCTGATGCTTGTTAATGTGAAAATCATCAATCACTTTTCTAATGATTGCATTCAATGCACGAAAATTCCAATTGTGCCGATGAGGAACCACCCAATCAGGCTGCTCATGGATTGTTGGATAGAGAATCACTACATCTTGCTGCATTAATTGACCAATTTGTGACTCTAAATCATCACTGCCACCTCCACCGATAATACATACCACCAATGGCCATAGCTTCTGGCTATCTTCATAATTTGGTGGCAACAACACTTCGTAGCTATTTATGACGGTTTCTTCATTGTGCCAGGAATGGGTGTATTTCATGTTTCGATGTACCTTTAAAATAAATATCTCATTGTCTGCTGAAAAATTTTCCTATCTTTTTGTGATTCAATCAGCTCATCAAAGCGATATGCACCATACAAAATTTTTAAACGGTGTTCTAGGCCCCCACCTCCACCTTGTATCTCTTGTTGCCAGTAGGCGTCCTCAAGAGGCAAGACAGCGCTTGGTTTTGGGGCAGGTTTATCTTCACTACTAAAGATCGGTAACGACATCCACAAAGACAAATGTTCATGATGCGCCCGTAAACCAAGTTCAACTAAATCATTATAGCCCATTTCCTGCAAGTCATAGATGGCAACCGCATGATCGATCAGATGCACCGATCCTCCAACACCAATGCGATTAAAATGATCAGGTACCACATGTACACACACAGCATGAATCATATCACCTATATTTTCATACGGCGCTAATGAAAAATTCGAATCAGGTAAAAAACTACGTGGATCCACTAATTCCTTTTGTCCTGGCACATGTGCCCAACCAGGGCCTGAATTATGAAATAATTTTAGATACTTGCTTATTCCTGTAATAATATCTTCAGTCACTGAGTATCGCGATATCGCACGCAGGGCTAGAGCAGTAAAAATAATATTATGACCAGAAGCCTTGAGTGGATACATGGTTTCTTTAATGATCTGCACAATAGCATCGGTCGCTGCTTCACCATTTCCTGCGATGTCAAGTTGATTGAATTTTATGCCAGAAAAAACATGTTCGCCATCAATGAGTCGTTGCAGTAACCCCTGAACACCTCTTTTAGCTACATCACTCACTTCATGCTCATTGCAAAAAAACCAGGATGCTATTAGCGCTGCTGGTACATGTCCTGACATCGTGCCATGTTCTTCACATTGCGACAGAGCCTTGAGTGCACATCCAAGTAGGTCTGTATGTTCGAATGAAATCAATTGACTGACTTTTCTGCCAAAATGAGTGCCGATTTACCCTTTCGCCATATTTCAGCTGCTGTAAATCCCTTGGACTGTAATATGTCGATATGAGTGTTGGCATCGATATCCAAACCGCGATAACCACCGCCGCCATCAGTATTCACTGGACCACCAGCAAGCTCGGTATCAAGTTTTGATCGCATAAACAATTCTTGGTCGATGGGATCGAAATTTGGCGTAGCCTGCAAATGCTGGGCATAGGTATCGGTAAACGCCGCACTGGTACCGCCAAACGTTAATTGATTGATAAATAAACCACCGTCCTTCAAATTCTCAAATACATAACTATAAATGTTTTCTAAATTTTCTTTTTGCGCATGAAACAATGCATTCACCGACACAACTACGTTCAATGGACCAATGTTTTCAGTATGTTGATCGACAACGTTCATATCAAATTGCTTGGTGTGTATTGTTTTTATACGTTCTTTTAAATGCGTTTCGGCATATTGTAAAAATCCTTCTTCATAATCCCATAAATGTATTTCTGCTAAACGATCACCGACATACTGGTAAACTACTCCTTCAAGAACGGCCGGACCACAACTTAAATCAAGTAGACGCAAATCACCATCTAAACCTGCAATAATTTTTGCAATAATAGGATAGGTCTCGCGTTTATGATGATCAAAACAGCGATAACTATAAGCCTCTTCTGGAGTCATAGCTTACTTCCCGGATTCACTCTCAGCATCTTTGGTTTTTAATTTTTTCTCTGCCACTATGCTCCAAACAGCGGCCTGACCTTTGCGTTGCGCAGCAAGCCAATTGAGTCCAGCTTGGTGAATAATCTCATGGCCACCTTTAAAAATAGTCACACGCGTATTCTTATGCGCCTTACGATAGATGACCAACTTACGCCCATACAACGGATCCGCTTCGGCCGATTTAAGTCCAGCGGGCAAGGCCTGCTTCTCATAGAATGCCTCAATTAATGTCGGATCGATACGTTCTTTTTTTGGCACGACCATATTAAATGCATACAAAGAATGAGTAAATGGAACACTGCCACCGCTATGCCCATCCGTCACGCCAGCGTTAATATCCAAATTAACATTGGTAGCTTCCCCTAGATACGTATTAGCAGAACGTTTCACGCATTCTTCAAGAGCTTGTTTGTTCTCATCAGGTCGACCGCCTACAGCTTTTTCAATCTGACGTGCATATCCTGAATGCTTGCCTTTATCTTTCTGCTGCCACCACGCATGAATATCAGAAATCGGAACCCAAGCTGAAACACCTGCCCATATATCGGGTGCACGCCCGGCCATTAATAAAGATGCATATCCTCCGCCTGAACAACCAATTAAATAAATGCGATCAGTGTCGATATTATGATTCTTTTTCATATAAGAGACTGCGTCAATTATGTCTTGCACTACTTTTTCTGAACCGCAGGCATCCTTGGTCCGGTTCGGACCGCGAAAATGTGGATGTATAAAATGCCAATCATTTTTCATACACCAGCGTGCATAAACGACTTCCCCACCAGCTTGTGTATAACCACCAGACCAAGTATGTAATCCAACCAACAATGGACGTTTTTCTTTACTCTTTGCAGCGTAAAGCAACATCGGTTGCTGACTCTTATCTATGCTCGCTGGATAGGTAATCGCTTTTACCCCTTCTGGCCAGCCCTTTAATTCCACAGCGTGGATGCTTGAGATTAAAGTGAATAATATGCCGAGGACGCAGATTCTACTCATCATTTAATAACCCTTCTATCTCAGCAATGGTGCCATTGTAGGCATCTCCTTTTTTCCCGCCAAAATACTTCTTCGCCTGTTTGGCCCGGGAAAGCATACTTTTAGTAACCGACAAGGCTTTCATCGCAGATGAGGTATCCGGGTGTTGCTTATAATGCTCCATGTAAGCTTTTGCTGCTCGGCTCATTTCAGGTGCACTATCATTTTTATTCGCCTTAATTGCATCAAATGCTTTTGCAGACGCTACTTCCTTGTCAAACTTTGGGTCTTTTTCTAATTGTTTGACTAATTTCTCTAAGGGTTTTACATATTTCTGTATCGATTCCTGGCTTACAATATCCAGTGCCGTAACATAGGATTCATGCCAAAACAAATTGTCTTTAGCCCGTTTCTCTAAAACATCGGTAATGACTTTAACTAAAACTGCACAACGTTTTTTATTAGGCTTCTTTTGTCTAGCTTGGTTATGCAATTCAAACAGACGCATGCAGTGTGCCAATAAATCCTTATTCGCCCAGGCATGGCCTCCGTGAAAGGTTAGTAACTCAGATTTAATCTTACGGGCTTTGAGAAGATTATTATGGTCGATGAGCTCTGCGTAATTGTAGTCGGTCTTGCCAGCAACCATTAAAAAATACGTGTCTGATTTTTTCGGCAATTCAACATTGGGGTTACGAAAGGCACCGCAGGAAATAATGCCAGCAAACTGTTCTTTTTGTGTCAACATGAAATATAAAGACTCGCGTGCTGCACCCGACATACCACTGACATACAAACGCTCATCATCTATCGATAACAATTTATGACTCTCTTCCCAAATGATTTTCTGAGTTTTGCGATTATCCCGACCGTTTCGTGAATTATGCGATGAGACCACCAGCCAACCTAGTTCAGCTGCGCCTTTCTTATAACGACCCATACCGCCGTCACCGCCACCAGGTGAAAAGGTATAAATAATCGGCCATTCTTTCTTGGCCGTATAATTCGCTGGTACAAATACAGAATATTTTTCATTCGGATCAGTTTCACTACTCACTACAACAACTTCACCAGGCTTTAATTCCTGTGCCGCAAGAGTCTGCACTAATAGCGTTATAATAAAAATACTAATAATCTTCATCGAGGATGTCCTGTAATGCTGGCGGTAGGTCTTCAACCTGATCCTGCCAATCTGCTAATCGCTTTTCACGACCCGCGCGAATATGCTCAGCCATACTCGTGCGCGCTGCATCTGCATCACCTGCTTTAATTGCCTTGACTACTTGCTGATGCATACGCCATGCACGACGTGGAACTGCAACATCCTGGTCATCCTGCATACTCGCAAACAAGCGGCGATGAATTGCCGCGTCATCCATAGCTTTTTGAATACGTTTATTATCACTGCCTGACACGATGCACTGATGAAATTGTAAATCGAGATCTCGCACCTGCTCTCGTTGTTCTTCGTCTAATGAACCCTTCTTAGGAAAGGTCTTTAATAAAGTTTCCGCTTCATTGCAGAGAGCTTGCAAGCGCGCCAAGACACTCGCATTTTGCAATTGAGCAACTTGCGCTGCTGCAAAGCTTTCCAGGGCCTCACGCAATTCGTAAAGCTCGCGTACCTCATCACGACTGAGACTAGCGACAAAGACCCCAGCGTGCGGATGGGCTACAGCAAAGCCTTCAGCAACCAGATTATTGATCGCTTCACGCACTGGTGTGCGACTAATGCCCATTTCCTTAGATAAGGCCAGGTCAGAAAGGCGTGCTCCAGCCTTTAACGCGCCACTGGCGAGTTGTTTGCGTAAGTAACGTAACGCTAGTTCTTTACGAGTGACCGGCACAAAATCTCCTTGACCATTTGCTTAGGTCAGTGCAGCTAATCCTGTCTTTAAACTTGATCGTGTCTACATTGTATACAATGTAGACACTTAGCGAGGCACAAAATGTTGACGACACTAGAGACAGTAGCGGAGCGAACGATGACCGAGAACCCACAAGCCATTCGTCCATTGGCTCAAGATGGCACTGAAATTTATCGTTCGCCCGACCCCCAACAGATTTACTCATATAGTCCAGGCATTTGTGTCTTACATAACGGACGATTAATTGCGACCAATGACCTTGGCGGTCCCAGCGTTGCCAATTTACCGGGGCCCAAAGCAGAACGTGTGCGCGGTGAAGCTGCCCACTACTGGCAAGGCAATGTTTTTGTTTCTGATGACCAGGGGAAAAATTGGACTCATAAAACATCTTTTCCCTTTATGCATGCGCGTCCATTTATTGCCGGTGACGCCCTCTACATTCTCGGACAAGCTAATGATTTAATGATCATGCGCAGCGATGATAACGGCGAGACCTGGTCAGATCCCGTAAAACTCAGTGATGGTGAACATTGGCATCAAGCCCCCTCTAATGTGCAATATGCAAATGACTGTGTTTATGTAGTAATGGAAAAGCGCTGTCATGATGAAATTAAAACCTGGGCCGTTGGTGCTAATGCCCCAATTTTAATGCGCGCGCCATTGAACAGCGATTTATGCAAACGCGATAATTGGAGCTTTGCTTCGGAATTGTGTTTTAGTGATCTTATTCCTGGAATTAAAGATGTACCAGAAATTAATTTCACTGGCATACCGTTTTATCATGCTCCTTATCCCAGCGGTATTAGCTTAGCGCCAGAAAATAATCGCCACTGCGCACCAAGTGGCTGGCTAGAAACGCACGTGGTGCAGATGCATGATCCAAAACACATTTGGCATGATCCCGAAAATAAGACCTTTTATTTATGGATGCGCTCACATGTTGGTTTTCCCAATTACGCCTGCATCGCTAAAGTAAGCGAACAGGGAGGCAGTGCCGGCACCGGTGAAATGAAAACCGAATTAGTCCAAGCCCCCTCCGGTAAAGACATGCTATTTGTACCCTGTCCTGGAGGTCATAATAAATTTCATGTAATTTATGATGAACCGAGTGCGCAGTACTGGCTAGTTTCGGTGCAATCAACCGATTCCATGTGCCAAGCAGCACTCTTGGATGATGACCGTTATGGCATTCCTGTAAATCAACGCTGTCGCTTACAATTACATTATTCTTCAAATATGATTGACTGGTGCTTTGCTGGCATGGTTACCATTGGTGCACACGAAAAAGATGCGCGTCAATATCCAGCTATGGCAGTAGACGGAGATGATTTATTAATTGTTTCACGTTCGAGTGATGGCAAGAGTGATATCCCAAATGCTCACGACGCTAATTTATTGTGCTTCCACCGCATTCCTCAATTTCGTTCGCTCGTATATTAAAGGGGCGTGCAATGAATATGAAATTAGCTCGTGGCCTGTGGCCAGTTATGCTCACACCTTTTACCCAAAATAACGCTATTGATTATACCGCCCTCGATGCACTCATAGAATGGTACATTGAAAACGATTCCGCTGGATTATTTGCGATCTGCCAATCCAGTGAAATGGATTATTTAACAACGACCGAAAAAAAGAATCTACTCGAACATATCCTGCAACGCGTTGATAATCGCATCGCAGTTGTGGCTGCAGGCTTACCAATGGATGACAGCGAAGACTACGCAGCATTTTGTCAGGACATCGGCGTCGCTGCATTAGTCATTGTGCCGAATCGTTTAGTCGAAGAAAACCAGGACGAAACAGCTTGTTGGGATGCACTGCAAGTATTGCTAGATAAAATAGGCGACATTGATCTCGGTTTATACGAATGTCCGCAACCCTATCATCGCACACTCTCACCAGCGTTTGTTGAGCGCTGTGCTCACACCAATCGCTTTGTATTTATGAAAGAAACGTCATGCAACAGAAATGTTCTGAAGCAAAAAATTATAGCCTGTGAGAACACACGCTTACAGATTTATCCCGCTCATGGACCCAGTGTTTTATTTGGGCTAGAAAATGGCGCGAGTGGCTGCAGCAATATTGCTGCGAATGTTGTGCCCAATTTATATGCCCAACTGTGCCAAGATCCTAATCAAGGATTACAAGATTTTTTAAGCTTGATCGACCCATTAATTCGCACTGCCTATCCTGAAAGTGCTAAGCGCTGGCTGCAATGCCATGGCTTACCTATCACCGATCACTGTCGAACGCCGACACTGCCGCTGCGCGCAGATGATGAAGGTCAATTATTTAATGCCTTAGAGCAAGCACTAAGCAAAAATGAACACCAGTTCCAAGATACACTACTATCTGTTGAGAATACGAAATGAACAACACAACAAGTCTTAAAACTTTCAATCACGAACATATTTATGAAAACGCCCCATTCCCATCCTGTCATGCAAGTACACTTGAACAGATTTCAACGGATCATTTTTTTGCTGCCTGGTTTGGCGGTACTCATGAAAGACATCCTGATGTGGGCATTTGGGGAGCAGAGCGAATTAATGGGGCGTGGTCAGAACCACGTTTACTAATTAAAATGAATGATCAGGCTCATTGGAATCCTGTCCTTTATTTTTCGATAGAACACACGTTACATTTATATTTTAAAATTGGTCTTTCAGCACGGGAATGGGAAACGTGGCGCATTTCTTCTTCAGACAGTGGACAAACATGGACTGCACCAGTATGCATGCCAAATATTGGCGATCAAATTCGCGGACCTGTGAAAAATAAACCAATACTCCTAAGCAATGGGACACTCCTCGCAGGTTCTTCTGTCGAAATTAAATCAAAGGAGAAACACAAATGGCGCGGTCCGTTTGTTGATCACAGTACTGATAATGGAAAAAACTGGGATTGCGGTGAAATTATTGCTATTGATCCCAAATTACCTGAAGAACTTGGTGTTATTCAACCAACACTGTGGGAATCAGAACCCGGCTATGTCCATATGCTTTTACGCAGCAATAGCGGTGTCATTTGTCGCAGTGATTCCAGTGATTATGGCAAGACATGGTGTCCGGTTTATGCAACCGAACTACCAAACAATAACAGCGGCATTGATTTAGCTAAACTCGACGACGGTACACTCGCTCTCGTTTATAATCCCGTCGCCAAAGATTGGGGCGATCGCAGCCCCTTAAGCCTCGCCATTTCCGATGACAATGGGATAAGCTGGACAACATTAGTGGAATTAGAAAGCCAGCCCGGTGAATATTCATATCCTGCTATTATTTCAACACAGGAAAATAACATGGCCATTACCTATACTTGGAAACGTGAACGCATTGCCTTTTGGCATGGAACGATCGTCTAACAATCCTAATACTAAAATACATCGAATAACATCAACCTGCATTAAAGCGGAAAACGCTCCTTCCAGTTCTCATCACAAGAATTCGGCGAAACAGGAGTCGACGCATCGATTGGCGGTACTGGCACTGACTGTCCTTTAATAA
Organism: Planctomycetota bacterium; assembly: GCA_028280785.1. Taxonomy (GTDB): domain Bacteria; phylum Planctomycetota; class UBA11346; order UBA11346; family UBA11346; genus JANQLF01. The sequence continues at coordinate 39,976 of JANQLF010000215.1, read as the reverse complement.
AGGCCCAATTACCACGCCAGGTTGAGCTCGCTTTTATATAGCCACTGATGTACATACAGCGATCGATGTCACTGGTATTTTCATCACTACCGTGAATGGTGTCGGGATGCCATAAGGCTACGTCACCAGGCTCGAGTAATACCGGTACTAAATCTTCATCGGTGTATCCGCGGTTTGCGAGTAATTCACGACTTGGATGGCCATTACTATAATTGCCATGCTCTTCGCGGATTTCTTCGGTGCTCAAATGACTGCGCGGTACAATTAACAACGGGCCGTTATCTGCAGTCATTGGATCAATGGCGATACCCAATTGCACAAAAGAATTGGCTAAATCACGAAAATGATCGTCAGGCTTACGATTTACCCGATCGGTATGAAAGCTGACCGAAATATTCGTTCCCGGTGGTTTCCAGTGAAATTGATTAGTTAATTGACGAATAGAATTGCCAATCATCGGTTCTAGTATTTGCAATAAACGTGAATCGGTACGTACCTGATCTAAATACTCGTCGAGCATACTTACCCAAAAACAGGCGCGTGCTTGACCAGACTCACCATCACAAATGACTTGTGAATTACCGCGACTTTTTAATGCACCCGATTCCATCTCAGCTTTTATTCGATCGCTAACTACATGCGCCCGAGCAATTTCTTCTTCAGTAAAAACCGATTTAACGACGGCAAATCCATTCTCACGATAAAACTGTGCGATTTCTTCAGTCTGTGCTAAGCTAAAGTGTGGGACTGTAACGTCAGTGGTGACGACCATTGTTTTCTCCTGCGCCGCAGTTTCCAAGTCAAAAAGTCGGCAGAACGAATATCTAGCTTATTCCATTATACGGAATAAGATAAGACCGATGAGCAGCATCCTTGAGCGCAGTTCGCAGATACTTAGCTGGTTGGGTGGCCAACCAGAGCAGCTATTTACCGTGCATGAGATTGCCACAGCCTGTGATTTACCGGCCTCAACCTGCACGCGCATTCTTAAGGAATTACTGAGCTTAGGCTGGGTTGATCAACGTGGACGACGCCAGGCTTATCGACTTGGACCACGCGCATATGCATTAACCACTGCGCAAGATTATCGACGTTCACTGGTTGATCGTTGTTATCCCGTTGCCCAAGAACTTGCCGATGAACTTCAACAAATTGTCGTCGTCTCGGTACGGCGCGGCACTATTCGTCAGGCTTTATTCGAGTGCGCACCCTATACTGGCACCATTAGCGGTAGCCGCCTCAAAGAACATGACGCCTTGTATTATTCAGGAGCAGGACGTTTATTTTTAGCCTTAGCCAAAAAGTCTGTGCAAAATCGCATTATTGATGAACTGGGATTACCACCACAAAACGTTTGGCCGGGCATGATTAACCGCCGTGAACTCGACGAGGAATTACGTCGCATCAAAAAACAAGGCTGGTTACGCGCTGATTTTAAATCTGGACGAAGCTCAATCGTTGCTGGTTTTGACGATGGTGACGGTGGCTGGGCAGCAATCGGTTGCCACGTGCGCAGTTCATGGTTTACCAAAGATCATATCGATATTATTCGTGATGCCGCACAACGTTGTTAATGTTATAACAGAGCCGTATAAAAGATACACGCTGAAATTATTTATTCAGATGCGACTTCTGCGCTAAACGTCGTCGCAATTGCGCTGCATGTAAATCTGCAGGCCGAAGATCTGCAGGTGCTATTGCCTCGAACCATCTACCATTGACATCTGTGACTGATGTGGCACTGGTTTTTACTCCGATTATATTCAGTGAATTGGGACCAAAATTGGCGCGCGGCCAATTAATATCTTTTTTAGCGCGGATACACCAAAACGTGCCTCGCGCACCACAGTGCTTACCAAGGTCCCGACCACCACCACAACGCCATATTTGGCTACCATCACCCACATCAATATTACAAAACAAGTTTTCATAAGGTCCACGCTTGTGATGATCAAAAGATAAATTTTTCCCGACCCCGTTTTTAATGACATTTCCCGATTGTAAATTAGACACCGTTACATCGTGAATAAACTTGGTTTTAATATTAAAATTTGTCAGGATGCAGTCACGTCCTAGCATGACACCGTGATGTCCAGTGTCGCCTTTCTTTGCCTTACGAGAACCATCCAAGACCAATCCATCAACCGTACAGAAATATCCAGTCACAAAAACTCCACTATCACAATTGGAGATGCTTACGTTACGTATCCAACAATCGGAAACATTATTCATAGCAATCGCGTTCATTCCCTTCTCGGTAAAATGACCCTGATAGGGTTTCACTGGAAAAGTTATGCTGACCTCCTCTATGCCTACTTCAGAAACAGAGGGAACATAAGTTTTAAGCCTCGGCTTCCATGACCGGCGAATATCCCAGCGAAATGGGCGATCGACAGTTACTCGATCAGTCTCAATCGCAGTAATGCGACACACCAACTGCACTTCAACTTGCTTGGTAAACTTGTCCGTGCTACTGGGATCATTTGAATACAAATACTTAAGCAGCGTTTTGTTCCGTTGATCACTCAGCGCAATACTCACTCGTTGTCCGATTTTTAAACCAGCGGCGTTTTCAACAATAATGCTCTTGTCCCCGCGCTTTGCTTCGGCAATAATAGGTGAAATCACCTCTGATTGATTCGATCCCTTTACCCATAAAAAACCACCAGACCACGAATAACCAGAAGTCTTACGCCCACTACTATTGGTTCCCATATTTGGCCGGACATCTTCCAGTTCATTTGTGAAATGCAGGATGGTTTTACCTTGTCCAGCACCACGCAACACCAGATTTGGTTTTTTTATCCACAAAATATCGCTTAATAAATAACGGCCTGCAGGGATCGAAATTACCCCTTTTTCTGTTGCCTCAATCGCTTGTTTAAATGCCTCGGTATCATCTTTCTCATCATCGCCCTGAGCACCAAAATCCGCAACACTCGCTACTGCCTCAGCAAGCGGTAATGGATCTTCACCAAAATGATAACCGGCAAATGAAAAATCTGGTAATCGACTTTGTGGTGACCATTTTTCACCATCCTTACCCCACAATTCCGAATGCGTTTCAGCACAAATACTATTGCAAGAGAAAATAAAAATTATGCAAACAATAAAATTTTTTATCACTAATTTCATATCCTACCTCATTGTCACAAATTGTCATTTAACCCGTTTACCTCACTATAAAATAGTGAGCAGGATCAGCATAGCGTACGCCTATCTTAGTTTTTAAACCATCGACTACAGTATGCAACAATCTAGCGTAAAAAATCGCAGGATACCACGCTTAAATCGCTACTTAGTGTAAACTTTTATCTGTACTCGTATGTGATGTGCCTTTGCCTCAGCAAATTCCCAGCGCATGTGATATTGATTATCGCATTCTACCTGATGCTGCTCTGGGACATCGGTATTAACCGGAGTCTCAAACAGATCAGTAATTGAAACTTCACCTGCAGCACCCTCGACGCTAATATCGCAGCGCTTGCCATTACGTTCAATGCATAGCATGCCATTTCTATTCGTCGGTTCACTCAAAGCATGTAAGAGAAATTGCACTGACTGCGGTTTTTCAAGCGTAAGATCATCTTCAATCGTCACTACATAGTGCGCATCATCACTGTAATCATAATGAATACGTCGCTGATAATGCTCGACGCCGTCATAGGCCTCACTTAAATCGAGGATACTCATTGCAAATGCATCACCCTCTTCACAAGAAATTATTTCCCCTATCGCTGAATGTGAATGCGATGCCTGACCGGTATTATTAATGAGCAAACAATTGTGGGCTTTGGTTTGATTGGTCCATTTTTGATGGTGGGTACTGCCACAACGCGCGCCGAAATAACCGCTTGGTGAAATTAAACAGGTCCCACCTGCAATAATCGCAAAAGAACCCTGGTCGGCATGCTGGTGACTCATGGAACCGTATTTACTCGCACGTGCTAAGACAGCGACATCTTGTTCCGGATTAAATATATTACTGTGCATACTCACGATGCCGGCATCACGAAAAGACCGAGTGTTTTTCGCTGGACCAGCTAAGGAATGAATTGGCTTACTAATTGCTGCAGTAAAAACATCGAGCAGATGCAACTGCAAATGATTTTGCTTGCTTTGGATATGATCAAATTGCTGGGCGAGTTCCGGACCAAAACGCTCAGCGTAAACGCGAAATGGATTTTGAGCCATAAAGCCTGGCCACTCCTCATCATCACTGCCGCACCAATAGCCATCAGCAAACGGATGCATTTCCCATCCCGGAGGTGCACAGTGCATAAAAAACTGAGAGACACGATGATAGAATGGGCGATTAAGAAAACTAAATCCATGTACGCGCTCGACCGCTAAAAAGAACGGTAAATACCACTTGGTATAACTGGAAGCATAAAAAACCCCTTCAGCCCAACCACCATCACGACCACCGAAGAACGGGAAAACTGATGAATAAATGTCGATAGCTTTTTGCAACCAGCGTTCACAGGTTTTTTTATCAACGTGCGTGCCATAAAGAACCAAGGCTGCTTCACCGAGATAGGCCGGTATGCGTCCAATATGCGACGAGGCAAAGGAATTAATAAATCCATGTTTTTCTATGCGCTCTTCCGTTTGTAAGGCATATTGTTCAATCGTACGCGCTACATATTCACGCTCTTGTTGTGATAATAAATCATAACACCAATCAAAGACTGCTGGCAGACACCGTGAGTGACTTAAACCGAATTCATCGCCCCACCCACCAATCTGCGAACAGGGACCAGCGGGATTCCAACTGCATATTTCCAGTAAACATTCTTTAGCATAAATGCGCGCAGCTGCAGCACGCTCAGGATCAATATCACCAAGTAAACGATGGCCTAACGCACAGGCAACCAAGTTACGATCGCAATAATCACGATGGCGCCCAAATTCTTCGCGATTGGCTGTCTGCCAATCTTCTTGCAAGTGAAAACGTGGTCGTGGTGGTAGACCCTGCTCAATTGCCATATCGATGGTGCGCTGCAATGCTGGAATATTATGCGCCTGCCGATTATGAATAGATTTGCGATCGTCGTCATAAAAAATGTGATGTGGTCGTTCTTGTGGTAAACAAGCCAATACTTTCGATGCTGTTGGTGGCAAAAAAACAACAGCGTCTTCTGCTATCGTAAACTCCTGCCAACCACGCTCTGCGCCATCTGTAGCAATAACATTCCATGTATAAGTACCAGCCTCGAGAATATCTTCTAATAAAGCGAAATTATGCTCACAATCCTTTTCGACGATGACACGCCCCTCCAGATCTTTTATACAAATCTTATAAGGACCCTGCTCTTCATGATGCAACCAGGTAAAGGATGGTGGGTTTTGTTCGACCACTTCTTTATCAAGGGGTGCTGGAAATAAATCTGCTACTGATTGCCGTTCTTGTGAAAATGCAATTGTTGTGGTTGCTGCATTAGACATAGATGTACTCCCCAGTTTCAGGATCGATGTGACCGATTTGTTTCGCTGGCATCCCAGCCATCAACGCATAATCAGGTGTGTCTCTCGTTACTACTGAACCAGCAAAAATTAAATTCGCCTTACCAACTTTAACACCACCTGTCACGGTTACGCCACTCGCCAACCATGTACCATCACCGATATGTATACTGGTGTCTTTAATATGATTATCACGATCGCTAAATGATTGAGTCTCAGGTGAAAAAACATGATTACCCGCAGGCAAAGAACAATGGGGCCCGATTAAGACATTTTTACCGATATGCACTTTGCCATTAACATAGCTATATAAACCAACAAAGGAATTCTCTCCGATTTGAAGATCACCAATGCGAATAATCGCTCCGGGTGCAACTTTGACTTCAGGCGCTGTGAATCCCAATAATTGAGCCCGCTTAATGTTGTCGTGATAATTATCACTGGCATTCGCTAAGTGACAAAACTCGGCAAATTGCTGCTCTGACAAGCCTTGGGTACTCGACCAGCTTGCTAATTGATCCATAGCGGACTCCATTGATTGACCACAGTATATAGCATTTTATATTATATACATGGCTAAAGAACCTAAGTTTTTGTCATTTCATACGAATCAGGCCCTACAGCACAGCACCCACGGCTTTTCACTTCTTCAGGCCAGTAAACGTGAGCTGCAAAACGGTCGCACCGGATTACATGCTCATGATTTCTGGCAACTCGAATTAATTTTAAAAGGCAGCTGTCAACTCGAAGCCGGGCCTCATAAACAAAAACTCACAGCAGGTACCTACACCCTCATCCCACCAAAGCAGGAACATATTTTTTATTATAACAATACATCCTGCCACCTCATTAGCGTTAAATTCATGTGGTCCGAGCAAACAAATAATACATTAATTATAGCGGATATCGAACCTACAAGCTTTACTGCGTACATTGCCGACCTTTATGAAGCTGCTGCTGAAAGCGAAATGCATCTACCTGGGTTTAGCACCGCGATGTTAGCCTATCTCTTAACATTATTCCCGGACGATGTGCCGATAAAATCACAGGAGAGCACATTGGTTAGTGCTGTTGATGAAATCATCCACCGTCAACAAGGTCGCGCCATATCTGTACAAGAGATAGCTAGCGAATTACATTACAGCGTTAATCATCTCAGCGCCGCCTATGCCAAAGATGCCGATCAAACCATCAAACATAAAATCGATGCAACACGCTGCGAATACGCAAAGCAATTACTGCGCTATGAAGAGGATTCCGTTTCCGAAATTGCCAATCTTCTAGACTTTCCCGATGTCTTTAGCTTCTCGCGATTTTTTCATCGCGTCAGTGGTATGCGACCAAAGGAATTTCGCAAAACAGAACTCTAAACACTACCGATAATGCCGTTCATTAAAGTCTTTATGATATTGTTTCACCAATTGATAGAGAAAATCTTTCCCAGGATAGAAATCAGTATTGGCCTGTAATTCATTTGCCAAATACACTTTCGATTGACCACAATCTAAACAAAACTCCATGCGTAAGATGCCGAGATCTGTTGGAAGACTGATATAAAGAGAAGGAATATACGTGCAGAAGGCTTTAAACGGTTTCCCCGAATACAAATCACCCTTTTCATAGGCAGATAGTAATGCAGCGGTGTGCTTTTTATTGATATCATAGTCATACTCCGCCTCTCGTTGCATGAACTGACTATATTTTATCAACAATAACGATCCCACTCCCTCAGCCTTCATCGCAGCCCCCAATCATGCACTATTTCATCTTAACCTAGAAAACGTATAAAACAAATTATCTCCAGAGCCCTTGCTGAGATCCTGAAACTGTAAACCACATTCTTGTAGTAAGTTGATGTATGCATCTTTACTCAAAGACCAATGTGGAATGGCATGACCACCGACATTGCCCTCAACTGTACCGGCCTCGTCACCCGAGGTAAAGACAAGCTTACCATTCTCTGCTACTGCTACCGCTGCTTTTTCTAATGTGATTTTTTGTTTCTCAGGAGATAGATGAAATAAACTTCCGAAGGCAAATATCAAATCGAACTGTTCACCATTTAATTCTATATCTGACATGCAAGCAACTTGGGCTTTTGCCGTTGAAACATTCTGGATGAACTCTTCGATTAAAACTGAAGATGAATCGACACCGACATACCGCGACGCATAGTCAATTAATGTAGTTGCAATTGGATAGCCATTGCCACAACCCAAATCCAAAATGGATATCTTTCGATTAAATGACTGTACGCAGGTTAATAATTCAGCTACACCAATGTCTGGAGAGCGAATAGAACGATATTCAGCTCCAATTTCGTCATACGGCGAATTCATTCACTTTTCACTTCTTCAAGCGTCACCACGATTCCGTCGGATGTCCGAATCTCAAGGTAAACGAGTCCCTTTGCTCGCTCTAATTGAAACGTTAACTTTCCAAGCGGAAATTTCTGCCTAACTTCATAGATATCGTTGTTTACTCTTAAAATTGCAGTCGTCGAATAAGTACCAAAGGCCATTAAGTTGGTCGCCATCAGCAATTCTTTGAGCCACACAGCACCAGCTTCATCGAGATAGAGATGTGCATTACCAAATAATGCTGAATTTACCTTAGCACTTTTTGCCAGTTGATGCCGTGCCTGAACTGCCTTGGTAAATACGGATGGAGCCTTTTCCTCGTTGTATTCCGTAACATAAAAGTCACCAGTTAGGGTGTTCGCAAAATGCTCACGCTCTTCCTTAGATAATTTTCTTCGTGTAATCACAGTATCTATTTGCGACTGTGAGTAAAATTGTAAGAGGATGGATTGCGGCAAATCCATTATGTTCATTGGGTCACTATAATTATAATTAACCACCATGTCCTTAACACCTGACAGGGTATAAGATGCCTCCTGTTTATTATCTGAGAATTTTCCTGAAATATTGTAAATAATAGTTCCAGTTGTATTATCACCTCCTGGTAATGTTCGCGTATAATTAAACGTGCGCCTTGTCTGTTCTTTCAAATAAAAATCTGTTACATCAGACAGTCGCGTATTCACTGATCCGCATGAACTCATTACTATTACCATTAAACCTAACAAAAGTGCCAATCTCATTATAGACCCTTTATTCTGCCATTAATGCGAAAGCAGCACCAAGGCGCTCACCGTATTTACCGATCAATTCCTGAATTGATTCTGGCGCCGTGCCAGCGTCTTCTAAGCCAGCAACGTAAGCACACATTTTTTGATTTAGGACAATGGCTTGCTGTTTTGCTGCAGGCGCATCTGTTTTATGCAAGGCACTGATTTTATCTGCTTCACCCGCAAGTTCAGCAATATACTTAGCATTAAGCGTAATCGTTGTCTCCCGCGGCTGTGAACACGCAGCCGATAACAAGATCCCCAAAAGTAAAAGCAGACGAAATTTGCTCATCTCTATATGCTCCGATGTTATGAACCTTGCTTATAAGCGAAATAATCGCAATGCCTACACCTATAACCTTTTGCCTTGATCACACCTTTATCCTCTGTTGTAAGATTTCTAGATGTCTTACTTACCCGTGAACCGCACTGCGTACACACTCTCCATGTGGCATGTAGGATCCACATCAGAACTGCGCTCACGATGCCAGCGACAATTAAGGCTGAACCAACAGTAAAATATCCAGCATCTAATAAAGGCAAATATCCTAGAATTGAAATGACACACACTATATAGCAATAGCCATACAATCCGTGATCACGCACTAGCAATTCTTTCGTGTTTTCCATTCACCAAGCCCTACCACAAAGATCAACAACGCCCGCAGGCCACGTAATATCTGCAGGATAAATCATAGCAAAAGGATCCCAGAGAGGATTTTCATTTGGTGCATCAGCATGTGAATTCATAAAACGATTGTGCACCACTACTGCGCCCAGCTTCTCATACAAAGGACGAACGGTTTCATTACACTGAAACAACAGGATACCCCCTGATTCTTTGACTGTTTTAAAAGCAGCCTCTATAACCAAACGCCCGAAGCCCTTACCGCGAACATCTGGATGTGAGCACACACCAGCCAAGCCCAGAACCTGCATGGAATTATTTTCAATCTGAATTTGTCGCGTAATAATCATCGCTGTGGCATAGGCAGAGCCATCGTGCTCTACCAAAAATACGAGTTCATCTTCTGGCGCTCGTGCAGAACGCTGTAACAAAGATTCCGCACGCTGATCGAGTGAATCTGTAGCACCGGGCCAAGTGAGCATGGTTAAATGACTGACAGCTCTAGCATCAGCGAGGCACAATTCTTTTCGTTTAATAATTCTTACATGTGCTTGCATCATCAATATCTTGTTAGATTAAATATAACACCTGCACTCAGACTTCATAATGATAAAGTAAGTATAATCTCATCAATGTTTGGTCCATATCCATCCGGTTCCTGTGACTGCTTTATGAATCCATGTTTAGCAAAGAATCGCTCAGTAAGTTGGCTCGTTGAACATACGATTTCCTTAGCTCCGTATTTTTTTATCAACTCAATACGATGTTTGAGCATTTGCGAGCCAAAACCACGCCCATGACTGGAGCTCAGAACCATACCCCATGTCAAACTTGCTTGCGTTTGGCCTGGAAACCAAAATCCACCACAGGCCACAATCTCAGCATTTAATGTACCAACGTAAAAATGATCAGGCCCCTCCTCTAAGAACAAAGAGAATTCAGTTATATCAGATGGCATAAAGTATTTGACCTGATTACTTTCAATAATTTTTACTGTATTTTCAAAATCATCATTACCGTATGCACGAATAATCATTTCGACACAACCTGTGCAATTAATGAAGCAATCAACTGCGCATCATAATCAGCATCAATTTCAATTTTGATGGTCACGCCAGTCACAGGACATTGGCCACCAAGTTCTTTATACACCTGCAAAGCATTTCGGTCTCGAAAGTGAAACGATGCCCAACATTTACGCGCTGCAAATCCCACTCGCGATCGACCTTCACCCGTACACAACATCGACCCCTGTTTTTCCCATTTTAATTCAGGTATCGAACGCGTAACTTCATCAATTACCGACTGTGCCCAAACAATACCTTTGAGTCCAATGCTTGGAAAATGGTCGCTTACATCGTACATAATTCGTTTAACTTAGTCATCATCACCATCATGTAAAACCTGATCAATGACAATGCAGGCACATAAAATAGATATTTCGTCTTCGCCATCGACTATCTGTACACCATAACTATCAGTCCAGCCCCAATAAGACTTGCTAACACTCGCTACTTCACGGCCGCTGCGCTCAAAGGTAAATTCATGTTCCCAAAAAGAACCTGTTATCGCATAGTCGTTCGGACCAGGGACATCGAGGGTAAACTTTTGTTTAAACCAACTCCACTCTTTAACCACTTCGGCAAATAAATTACCGTTGATATAAATTTCGTACCGTGGCTTTAATGAAAGCAGCTTTTGATTGATTTTTGCCAGTTCATTACCACCCATGTCTTGGAATGATAATTTATCTCCCCAACTAAAGGCTGCGCCATCGACTTTATAAACTGGACTGCCGCCCTTATCAGTTATGGCAAAATCATTGCCAAATGACCAAAAAGCTTCCTTGATTCTGTATATCATACGTGTCTCCAATTAACGCATTCTACTCGCTCACAGCAGCATATCATCAGCATCTCTATCCCAATCGTACGCACCCATGCCTCGATACTTTAACATATGACATCTGACCAATAATATTTGACGTTAGTTTCTGAGCAATCCCAACAAACACTTGATGTCGGCTCAGCCACATGCCTAGTAGTTCAAGGACTCGGCATCGACATTCGCCCACTCGGCAGCACAATCCAGGTCACGCTACCGTGGCTTAACGTTTCAAAAGTAAGATCACTAGTTTCTTTCCAGTGGAGAATTGCATGCGATTTCTAAATAATGGACTCAAACACCTCAACTATGCTGCTCGATGCAGCATGCTGCTGATTACGGCCTGCATCAGCCTTGCAGCTGCAGAACCAGTGCACATCTGGGTCGAAGGTCAAACCGCGAAGAAGTCTGATGTCACTCATCACTCTTGGTATGGCAACGTCGATCGTGATCAGCTTTCAGCGAATGGCTGCATCTCGCACTATAATAAGAATAAAGCAGGTTTGGCTCATTATGAAATTGATGCCAAGACTGCTGGTGATTATAAATTCTGGGTTCGGGCTAATCCGACTGCCTCCAAAGTGCAGTATAAAATTGGTGATGGCGACTGGCAGGAATTAAATATGTCGCAAGCCACTGGACGCATCAACATCGCCAAGGATGGCAAAAATGACCACCGTCATATTGGCTGGACCGACGCTGGCAGCGTCACGTTAAAAGCTGGTAAGCAGCAGGTATCCATTCGCTTTCAAGGCGGTACGAGTAACAGCGGTATTCTTGACTGCTTTTTATTAACCACCGATGAAATCTGGATGCCACGCGGCACCTCTCGTCCAGGCGGTCGTACTAAAGCAGCACCTGCTGGTGATTACGTGTGGGTTGAAGGCCATAAACCAGTCAAAAAAGATGTTACGATTCACAACTGGTATAATGGTTTAGATCACGAACAGATGTCTGCTGAAGGCTGGATTAGCCATTACAACAAAGCTAAAGCAGGAATCGTCCATTACGAAGCAAAGATTAAAAAAGCTGGCGATTATAAATTCTGGGTACGCGCCAATCCAAGCGCCTCAAAAATGCAATATCAAATAGGCACAGGTGATTGGCAAGAACTCGACATGTCAAAAAGCATCGACCGCATCAACGTTGCAAAAAATGGCAATCTCGATCATCGCTTTATCGCCTGGATCGATGCCGGCAGTTTAACATTGAATGAAGGCACAACAAAAGTGGGTTTCCGCTTTCAAGGTGGCACGCAAAACAGTGGCATCCTCGATTGCTTTGTTCTACAGAAAGATGCCGCCTGGGTGCCAAAAGGATCCGCCAAACCAGGTGCAACTTCTGGCCTTGCTGATAAAGGGTACTTCGCCTGGGAACCACCAGTCTGGCGACCAGATCAAAAGTCCATACACAGCCTGCGTTATCTCAACGAAAAAGAATCAGGTATTAATGGCTTTGTGCAACGCAAAGGCGATGGCTTTGTCCTCGGTGATGGGAAACCAGTTAAATTTTGGATGGTCCAGGCCGGTGGACTGAGTGGACAAACCAAAGCCCGACAAGAACGCATCGCCCAACGTCTCGCCGCATACGGTGTGAATTTAATTCGTGGCGGTGGCACTGACTTCTTCAAAGCCTATATGAATGGTAATACCGCTGCATTCGATAAAAGACTCGACGGCTATCACTCGATGGTCGCAGCACTGAAAAAACAAGGAATTTATATTTACCTCAATCACCTGTTTTGGAATTCGCACTCTATTGTTAAATTACCAGACAGTATCTGCCCCGGATTTACCGGCAAGAACACCAAGGCTTTGGCTCTCCTCTTCTTTGATGAAAATTTCCAAGACTATTATTTAAAATTTATTAAAAAGTTAATGACAACGAAAAACCCATACACTGGATTGTCGATGGCTGAAGACCCAACGCTAGCCTTTATCGAAGTTAATAATGAAAGCAGCGTGCTCTTTCACTCGTTTAATCCAAGTCGATTCCTCGAAGGTGAACGTGCCATCGTTGAAAAGAAATTCGCTGAGTGGTGTAAAGAACGCTACGGCTCACTTGAGGCTGCGCAAAAAGCCTGGGGACCACAACGTTATCCACACACCATCGGAATGTATAAATTAACTGCTGATGACCTTCCTGCTGGTCGCATGCGCCTGTACGGTGTTGCGCACATGACTGGAGCCAATTGGGCAGTTAGCCAACGCAATCCAAAACGCGCAAGTGATCAATTACAATTTATGATTGAATCGCAATTTAATTTCTATGCACGCATGAAAAAAGAAATGCGCGCTATGGGCATTAAGGCATTGGTTTCACCAAGTAACTGGAAAACAGCAGATCAACGTCTTCTCGGCGCTCTCGAGCACTACACCTACACCGCAAACGATCTAGTTGCTAACAATGCCTACTTTGGCACCGTTCATCCAAAAGGTGGCAACAAGCTCTTTTATCGAATCGAAGTTGGCGACAAATATAAAGACCGCAGTGCCCTTGGCATTCCTGAAAAAGTCGGCGCCCTACAGCATCAAAATTATGCGGGCTTTCCCTATATGATCACCGAAAACTGCTGGAACCGTCCGAATAAATATCGTGCAGAGTTCCCATTATTAGTCAGTGCCTACGCTTCACTCGCTGGCATTGATGGCTGGGTATTCTTTGCCGGTGCTAGTGACAGCTGGGATTCGTCGATGAAGGTCTGGGGTATTGGTGACACCTCGGTCTTTGGTCAGTTTCCTGGCGCTGCTTTAATGTATCGCCGTGGTGATATTAAAACCGGAGATGTGATATATCATGAGCCATTAGCCAAAAAGGATCTCTACTCCTTTAAAGGCCAGGCCATGCGCCCAGCCGACGGTATCGAAGATCCGCTGTATGCAAAAATGCTAGAGAAAGTCAAAACAGGTGCTGGTAAACCTTCAATGATCGATCCCTTGGCTTTTTATGTTGGTCGCGTCACTCGTAGCGTTGAAGACAAAGCTGAAGGTGCCGTCGTTGCTGATTTAGCCCAGCATATCGACCGTAAGAATAAAGTCGTCACCAGCATGACCAAAGAATTAAGCTGGAATTACGGCGAAAACCTTATGACGATTAATACCCCGCGCGCTCAAGGTGCCACCGGCTTCTTTAAGAAAAAAGGTAAAATTGAACTAGGCGACATTATCATTGAAAGTCAAAACGACTACGGCTCGGTACTGGTTATTTCACTCGATGGCCAACCACTGAAGACGTCGAAAAGCATCTTAGTACAAACCGCAACTGAAGATAAGACCTACGGCTTTACCACCAAAGAAGGCTCTGATGGCTATAAAACCATTTCACGCCTCGGTGGCTACCCGCTTAATGTGAAACCAGTCAGCGCCAGCGTCACCATTAAACGTGGTGATTTAAAGCAGGCGACGGTTCTCGATGGCAACGGTGTTGCAACTGATACCAAAGCTAAAACCGAGGCAGGAGCAACATTAAAGATCAGCCTTCCAGCTGAACAGATGTATACCTGGGTACAGTAATTTAATTAAAACTCAGAAAGCGGAGTCGCACTGAGTGTGGCTCCGCTTTTTAATGCGCTTAGTTTATAAATTCAGAAATGTCGACAAAGGAGCCAACAAATTTCTCGTCTGATACTGCCTGCGTAAAATACACACGCTTCCCATCTCGAGAAAATGATGGGTTCACATGGGCTTTTCGCGTCCAAGTAATTTCGCCAAAACTATGCTCCATTAATGTAGCAACAGGCTGAGTTAGTCCTTTTTTATAGAGATTTAATGGCATCGGCACTGTCCCATAGTTTACAGCTTCCCCTGCATACCATTCTCTATCCGCTGATGCTGAGCCATGCGTCATGGTTCCACCCAAAGTCTCAATAACACCTCCACCCATATGGAAACGCTGAAAATAATGATTTTCTGCCGCTTCCGTAAATTCTTCTAGACTTTCTGCACGATGATCTTTTGGATCCATATCCCAATTGGAACCCATCAGCGATTCATTGTCATACCAAGAAAAATGCATGGGTTTCATGCCTGGAAATGTTTCCAGGAGTTTCCCACTGGCCACCTCTACTACTGATATTTTCTTTTCAGCCTCGGTGTTGTGACGAAAAGCAACTAACTTGCCATCCGCCGTCATATGTAAATGTGTTAGCTCTTTACTCGCTTCACGGCCCAATGCACAAGCTTGTTTATTAACTTCTTCAAGCGAAGTAATAATCGTACTTTCGCCTGTGTCACAATTAAAAAGGCAAAGTAAATCGTCCGGCGATACATAGGCAAACGCATGATTAACACAGCTATGCGTCTCGCTGAGATTTTTTATTGGGCCATGTAAAACCGCACATGTATTCACATCAATAACATAAATATCCCGATCGCCTGAATTATAGAGCAACCTGTTATTATCCACCCAAACTGCGCACGCACCATTGTGATTATGTAAGGTTACATCAGCGCATTTACGATGTTCGTTTAAATCACTTTCACAAACCCATAATTCCCCAGGCACGCGGTCATTCCAATCGGCTGCCGATGGCTCTGAGTACACGACATAGGCAATACGTGTTCCATCCGGACTTTCCGGTGAGGTGCCGTAAAAACTGAATGCTGAACTTCTTTTACCAGAATAGACATCCTGAATTGATATCGTCATTTTTATAAACTTGCGATCAAACGATTATTTAAATGAATGAAAACCAATATTGTTGCCCTCTGTATCTTGAGCAATCGAAATAAAACCGTGTTCACCAATACTCATTTTAGGGACGACTATCTTTCCACCCGCCTCTTCAACACGTCCTTGTTCAACCGAGCAATCCTCGCAGTCAAAATAAACCAAGGTGCTGTTACCGCCTGCTTGCACGCCTTCCATTTTACAAATCGCTCCACTCGCTCCTGGACGTTTATCCATTGGGAAGGCCCACATTTCTGGCTGTGGAAAATCTTTGTCTACGTCAGGATTATCTAAGCGAGTCAGTTCTTGATTGAGTACCGCCTCATAAAAAGCACGAGCACGATCTATATCATCAACATAAATTTCAAACCAACATACGGCATTGCTGTCCATCTTTTTCTCCTCAGATTCATCATCTCATTTTCTATTCTTTCACAACAGTTAATGTATTCGCATCGCGAAAGATCAACCACTTACCATCTCGCTTTTCCAATACAGACAATGAATGTCCGGCCATCTTAATCGCGGGATCGCCATTTTTTGGTGTCATGATGAGTGAAGATTCAATCCACATATAAGCATGTTCATCCATTACCTTTATTTCATGAAGCTTACTGTCGAGATCAAAGGTAAACGGAGAATCTTCTGGCTTGCCTCCTGCAGCTGCCGCTGCAAATGTTTTCTTATCCATCTCACCTGCTCCGGGGACAAAAAAACGCGCGTCATCAGCGATGCATTGATGGGCGAGATCTAAGTCACCTTCTTTCGTAGATTTGATCCAGTTATCGAAAAGGTTTCTGATTTCAGCTTCATCGTTCACAGCGTTCTCTTCCTGTTTTGAGGTGCATCCCATACAGACTATTAATAGCCCGATGAGGAAAATACGAAATGACATATCTAACATGCGTGAATTGTTTTGTCACTTTTATTTAAAACAAGAGAGTATTACCAACGATTCAGTGCTAGAATTCACTCAATCAGTATCTGGTGCACCATTAACATTCATTTTTCGGCAGTGAGCGTTTTAGTTACGTCATTAAATATAATTGTCATCGACCCGATTGTCTAGGTATATACTGCTTTAATCAGCTATCGATGTAGTGACATAGGTGACTAAATTCTGCTCATTTGGCCTTGGGTCTGGTGCTCGCCAACCTAGAGATGTAAAAAGCGCGACAGAAGCTGTATTTTCTGGCTCAATATACACCTTCCATGGAAACTGGTTCTTAATCTCTTCGATCATTTTTTTAATAATTAATATGCCGTAACCCATTTTTCGCTTCCGTGGGGCAACGTGTACCTCAGAGATCACATTAAACTGATGCTCTTCGTTTCCCAAATAGCAACCAACTTGTGCGATTATGAGATCACCATCCTCAAGCACAAATGAGCGATGATCTAGCTCCCGTTCAACCTCATCCAACTCTTCTTCTGACAGAGCAGATTCTAACCAGACGCGTGATTCTTCATCAGCGAACCAGTCTGAGATTTGAACATTATCTGCTCTCTTGAACTCACGAAAATTCACAGATTTCCCATTTCATCAGAATTAGCTTCATTATAGCATTATCCTCAACATAAGCTGTAGTCAAAATAAACAAATTACAATTGCAGCAAAATTATAGATACGATGACTGCGGAGCTTACAATGAAACATTTAATCAGAACGCTGTGCCTTACCATTCTACTACTGACCAATAGCGTCGACGCCGCATCAAAAACGGAGTCACTCGGAAAACAAACTGAGATTTTATGGGATACTTGGGGTGTACCACATATCTATGCACCGAATACTGAGAAATTATTCTACGCTTTTGGTTGGGCACAAATGCACAGTCATGGCAATTATCTGTTGAAGAATTATGGCACCAAGCGCGGGAGAGCAGCCGAATACTGGGGCAAGAAATACCTAAACTTGGACAAACACATAAGACGCTTTGACGCTCATGGGGTCGCTCAACGCTGGTATGAAGCCCAGGACGCTGATTTTCGTTTAAATCTCGATGCATTTGCGCGAGGAATAAATGATTACGCAGCTAAATATCCAGACCGTATTGATGAAAACTTAAAGCAAGTCTTACCCGTAACGGGTATTGATCCGCTCAATATGACGCGTCATGGCCTACTGGTTTCGTGGATCGGAAAGTCAACCAAAAGAAGTATTCAAGAATGGAAAAAAAATGAAGGATCGAATGCATGGGCAGTAGCACCTTCTCGCTCAGCCAGTGGCAATGCCCTACTCCTCGCTAATCCGCATATTAAATGGGAAAATTATTACGAAGCCCATCTGAACGCACCCGGTCTCAATCTTTATGGTGCAACGCCAGTCGGCTTTCCTTCCCTGTTCATCGCATTTAACAGCAATCTTGGGTGGACGGTCACGCGTAATCTATTTGATGGCCGCGATGACTATGAACTGACATTAACAGATGACGGCTACAAATGGAACGATGGTGTACGTCCATTTAAAACGGCTCAGGAAACAATCTTGGTGAAACAAGATGATGGAACTATGAAAAAAGTTCCCTTCGAAATTCGTCATTCGGTGCACGGACCAGTTATTGCACAGCGCGGACGCAAAGCATTAGCCTCTAAAGTCGTAGGCTTTGATCGTCCGCATATTCTCAGACAAATGTGGGATATGGGTAAGTCATCAAACCTCAAAGAATTTCAAAGTGCCATGCAACAGCTACAGTTTCCTATGTTCAATATCATTTACGCTGATACCGCAGGTCACATTTTCTTCATGCATAATGGCCTGGTAGCCAAACGACCCTTTGGCAATCCGAGCCATTGGCAAGGAATCGTCAAAGGCGACAGCGACGCTACGTTCTGGGATAGTTATTATTCCTACGAAGATCTTCCCAAAGCATTAGACCCATCCACTGGTTGGATTCAAAATGCTAATGATGGCCCATGGACCTGCACCTATCCGGCAGTCCTCGATCCGAAAGATTATAGCGAAGGTATTTGTGGTTACTGGTTTGGTCTTCGCGCTGCACGGTCAACCCGATTAATAATGGGCGATGATCATATTACGTTTGATGAATTTATTAAATATAAACACGACACCCGTATTGAACTCGCGGACATTTTAGTTGATGAATTAATTTCAGCAGCGCATACCCATGGCGGTTCGTTGGCAAAAGAAGCTGCTGCTGTGCTCGACGCTTGGGACCGTTGTGCTGATAATGACAGTCGCGGCACTGAACTTTTTCGCGCCTGGGCAGCAGCGCTACCACGAAAAAAGTTTGCCATCCCCTTCGATCGCAAACATCCACTCAAGACGCCAAAAGGACTATGGGATACTGTCGCCGCAGTCGAAATCCTCGAACACGTAGCAATTGAGACCAAGAGAAAACATGGTGCTCTCGATGTGGCCTGGGGTGATGTCTTAAGGTTACGTGTCGGAGATTATGATCTGCCTGGAAACGGCGTGACGCAAACTCTGGGTGTTTTCCGCGTAACCGACGGGCCAGAACAAAAGAACGGTAAACGCTACGCTAGCGGTGGTGATTCCTACGTGGCCGTTATTGAGTTTTCCAACCCACCCAAAGCTCGCTCTCTTTTAAGCTGGGGCAATGCGACGCAGCCTGGCTCTAAACACATCGGCGACCAACTCAAACTTTACAGTCGCAAAGAACTCAAACCTGTTCTGCGTTTGCGCAGTGAAGTTGAAGCAAATGTTGAAATGCGAGAAGTGCTTAAATAAATCTATTAGTGATGATGGTGATGTTTTCCATCACCATGAGAATGCACCTTCGGCTTGTCATGATGATCATCATGTTCTTCATCAAAGGTATGCGAATAAGCGTGCAATTGCATCAGTAAAAGCAAGGCACCTACAATCATGAGCAAGACATTCGTTGCATTGCTAAATTTCTGAAAGGAAGCTGCTTTACGCCAACCAGCTAGCACTAGCAGCATCACGGTTAATGCGGCAATTTGGCCAAGTTCTACACCCAAGTTAAATGAGAGTATATTCAGCACTAATTCCTTTTCATTTAAATGGAGCATCTGTAAGCGTGTAGATAAACCAAAGCCATGGATCAAGCCAAATATAAAGATCATCAACATCAGGTTAGGAGACTTCACATCTAAGTATTTCTTAAAGCCATCTAGGTTATCAAAGGCTTTATACATGACGGTAAGTGCTATAACTGCATCGATAAGATAATAATTGGCCTGTATCTCTAAAAGCGTTGCAAATAGTAAGGTAATTGAATGACCAATAGTAAATGCCGTAACCAGCTTGACCACGTCCTTAAAGGTGGTGAGAAAGAAAATAACACCAAACAAGAACAGCAAATGATCATAGCCAGTAAGCATGTGGCCTGCACCTAACTGAATGAAATCCCAGTTGCTTGCATTCATTGCCTTGGCCTTATCTGCTTCGGACATGCCGTGGGCAAAGAGCGTGCCATAAACAACAAAGCTTAAGAGTAAAACGTAAAATGTGCGCATATGCAGAATCTACGCTGATTAGATTCCATAACAACCGGACAACCAGGCAGATATAAGCAAAGTTCTATGAATCACTTCAATGTCGACGAAGTACCACAAATTGAGAAACTGTCATAAGTACTGATGTGTATTTATCTCAACAAAGCGGACACCCCTTTTTGGTAAAGACTATATCAAACTCGTAATTTCTTTTGCATTAACCCAATACATATAATGCACCTTTATTCAAGTTAAACCAACAGAAAGGTGCTACATGCAAATATACCCCCTCATCCCTCGTCTCGCCCTGACATTGTTGATCGCTCTATGCCCAATATTGGCTGTGATTTCAGCAAGCGAACAAGGTGTAGAAAAGAATAAACAGAAAACTTTGCTTGATTACCGGTGGAATATTTCTCTCAATGATTTTTATGACATCAGCAAACAGCCATATTATTTAGATAAAAGGCCGCAATACGCACATGAAGAGCGCATGCGTTCTGCCATTCGACAGACCGCAAAAGGCCGGATAGAAGCTGCAATCAGAATGGGCAAATTAGAAGGGCCCTCTGTCTATGAAGGCATGGAAACGAGCTTAGGTGGTATAATAGGTAGAATGAATGATATGTTGCCATTTGATCAGAGGATTAGAATTAATGGATTTATACATAACAAACATCAATCCGTTGTCGCGATTAAAGGCATGACCATACGCGATATTATAAGACCATTTATTGAAGCTGACGGACTCACCTATTCAGCTACAGAAAAAGAAATTGTGATTCTTCCTCCGGATAAACCAATTGCACAACGACTTAATTGGTGGCTCGGTGGATCTCCACCAAATGTGTCTCTCGAGAAGGACCCGGTCGCTTGGTTAGCTGCGTGCTTGCATGGACGCGCAGAACTCCAAGGCAGTGATAGCAAACTAACTCCACGAATTGATGTACCCTATTATACCACCTCGTGGATTTCTGAACTCCAAGACGATTTTGAGCGCAGAGGCAGTGTCACCTTAAAACAGGCACTCAAAAACATTGAATTGCATTTCGGCTTAACATCTACCATAAAAGACAATAAAATAATCTTAAAACCCGATGGCAAAGATTTATTAAGTCACCTGCATGATTACCGCAAGAATAATGACACCATCATATTGGCTGATCTTAACATAGGTGACTTAGGTGAGCCTAATAAACGGACTCTTGAGCATTTTCAAGAACCATGGGGTAGTATCAATGAAATAAGCGACGGCGTCGAGATACTCAACAACTTAAAACAAAGCGGTTTCACTATCGCTTGGGATAATTCATTCAATGACAAACAAATTCCCATTGGCAATGCCGATGAAAGCGTTGTTGTAAAACTTGATAAAATAGCAGATCGAGCTGGTGGTGAATGGATCTTATATCATGGCTTATTATATCTGATCCCAGTTACGAACGCTGATGGTTAAATAATCGATACACTGACATCAATTCACTATGATTTTAACTCCACATGCGCGAGCTGACGATTAGACTGGCGCTGTGGAGTTATCCTATGAGCAATCTTATTCAACAAATCGATGATCTCGCAGCCAAAGGTGATCACCAAGGCATACTGTCTTTAGTCGAAGCAAGCGATTTAAAAACCCTCGGCGCCTCAGATCGCAGCTGGGCCTGCCATGCTGCAGCGCATGCACATATTAATGCTGGTACAGGCGATCAAGCTGACGCCTGGTTTGAAAAGATAACCCAAATTATTGGCGCAGACCCTGTTTGCTTGGCTGAAGCTCATTGCTCGGCTGGTTATTCGCATGCAGCCAAAGGTGAACGTCTCCATGCAAAACACGCATTTGAGAAAGCCATCGACATTGGCGGCGCTGCGATGCCTTGCCACATTGCCAGCGCACACTTTCATCTTGCAAAAGTTCACATCGATGATGAGGCATTCGATTTAGCACGTACCGCCATCGAAAATGCACTTGCGATACCAGAGATATATAACGACGAGAAAAAAGAAGCAGAACGAATTTTAAAGCAACTACCGTAAATCAGGAAACCGCTTGCGCAGCATTCACTGACGCTGGCTCAGCCCAGGCATTGTCTTTATTGGCTTGGTAAAATGCTTCGATGACCGCACATCCTCGAGCAGCTTCGCGCGCGGTAATTAATGGATTCTTGGTATTACCATTAATGTGCTCAAGGAAAATATTATACGGGTGAGCCAGTGCTTCTTCTTCTAAGTTAATTGCTGCTTTGCCATCGTATTGTTCGTCTTGAGCAGTTTGGAAATATAACTCACCGCGAACGATAGTGGCATGTCCTTCGGTACCGGCGATTTGTAGATAGACCGGATCGGCAACATCCACCCACCCAGCCGTAACGCTTCCCATCACGCCGTTGGCAAAGCGTAGTAAACCTTCACCGGTTTCATCACAGTTATCGTATTTATTAATGATCGATTTAATCGTCGCGCTCACCTCATCGACATCGCCAAGCATCCAGGTCATAATGTCGATGACATGGAAACCGAGATCGCCAAAACCACCACAGCCAGCTTGCTCAACATCGGCCATCCAACGCCAATCTGTGTCAAACCAACCGCCTAGCGCACCACTATGGCAGTTACTCATGCGCATACGCGTAATTGTACCGAAGGCTCCATTCTCAACTTGTTGCTTTAAGAAGCGCAATTGTGGATTACCGCGCATGAAAAAGCCGGTCTGGAACAAGACACCGGCTGCTTCAATTTGATCAGCCATTTTCGTGGCATCAGCCGCACCCATGCCGAGCGGCTTTTCAACAAACATGGCTTTGCCAGCTGCGCAGGCACGCGCAACCAGATCAGCATGCTGATTAGTCTCAGAACAGATGACGACTGCATCGATTTCTGCATCGTTTAAAATCGTATCGATGTCAGCAACGCTAGCACCAAGCTTCTCCGCATCTTTGGCGGCACGATCAGGAAGATGATCATAAACGTATTTGACCGTATCCCCTTCGCTGTCATTGGTTTTATTGATAAAACCCGGGGTATGAATGTGTCCCGTGCCTAAAAATGCGAGTGTAGCCATGTCCATTAATCCTATTCTGGGGTCTGAGACGTTATTGTCTTGAACACTCCAGTATATGCAGGAACAAGCGCTTGTCTCAATGCATTATCTGCGCCAATACTATGCACAAATCGACCATCTCAGTGAGAGCTAAGTGCAGATTGTATTATTTTTTAAATTTAATCTTTGAGGTGGTCTTGGGATCTATTTGGAAATAGGCATCAGCGTTATTTTTACTGAGCAAGACATTGCCGATTTTCACATTATCAAAGAGTACGTTACTAATGCGGAAGTCCCCATCACCCTTGATCACGTTGTAAGTGCGTACGCGTTTGCTGCGATCGTAGGTGTATCCGGTTTGTGTACCGGTCACGACCACATCTTTAAATGAAACATTGTCAATACCACCTGGAGGGCCAACACGATTAAATTTATCATTGCGTTTTAAATTACATAAAGCGACGATATCTCCATCGATGCGTAAATTTTTAAAGAATATATTCTTACTTTTTGCCGCATACGGCAACTGAGAAGCAACAATACCATTATTATTACCCAGCACATTCCACTCAGGATAAATGATGTGACAATCCTGCATGGTAAAATCGGCGGTGTGATAGTAGCGATTCTCACTTCCCCAACCACAGGTAACCACAGCACCATTATGACTTTGCCAAATTACCGTATCTTTAACAATTAAGTTCTCACCACCTACGTAAAAGGCGTCGTCAGCTGGTCGTATAAAACAATGTTCGACACGACCACCCCAAGGACGGAAGCCATCGTTATTCCAATGCCAACCCCAGAATTTCACTGCGTGCATGTACGAATTTAATCCAGGCACAATGCCATGCATGTCATTATCACAGGCGATAATGCCCTGCACTCTCGCATTTTTGGTATTATGTAATTCAATTAGGGCTGAAGTCGGCATGCCCTGCGTCCATTTACGATCCTGTCCAGATAAAACTCCGCGTCCACAGATGAACACATCGTCAGCTTTATGACCAACAAAATTACCGACAACATATGCGCCACCTGCTAAGTAGATATTTTGCTTGGCTCGCACCTTCATCACGCCGTCTTTAAACTGATGACGCAATTGATAAAAGCCCGGCTTAAATACCACGGTGCCCGCTTTATCGATATCGTATTGAGTCGTTGTCTCGTCCACTTCCAAAACATTTCTAAAGCGAATCTGCGGCTTCTCACGCTCAATATCATCTGCAAAAATCATCAGCATGTGCTTAACCACATTGCCAGGCAAGGTATTATCAGGCGTTTTAAAATAGACACAGACGTAACGTGATTTTTTAAGGGTAAAACGCACTGACTTACCGGTTGGATCAACTTCTGCTTCGATCCCATAACCACTTGGTACTATTTCAACCTCACTGGCGCCGTCACCAAATAATTTATTAACAGTTACGGTTAATGGTTTTCTAAATTTCGTTGCACAGGCAGCCCATGAAAAAGTGCGCCCGCGAAAAATAGCAGGACCACCTTTTTCCTCTGACCAACCCTGAGACATCAAGACTTGCACGTCCTTAGTGGTTTTGCCGTCACTTAAAGAAACTTTATAATAATTTGATAATGTTGCTTGCCCTTCGGCAACTGGCCAATCATAGGTTACGATCGACTCTGCCCCAAACGCAGAATATTTACCAACACAGTACAGTAAAATAAACAAAGAACAGGTTTTGACGATGATGCGAGTTAAGGTAGAGACGTGCTGCATGATGAAGCTCCTAAAACCACCCTGTGTACAGCCTCTAAAACAAAAAATGAGTACAGTTGTGACCAATAAAACTAAGCAAATACCAGTCTGGGTTAGTTAAACAACGCACAGTTAAGCTGTTTAAGAACACTTTTACCGCTCATTCGTACAAAGCAGTCACGAGTTATAAGGATGTCACGTTAATAATTAACGTTGTGCTCAGCATCATTCCTTACAATTGACATTGCTATTACGGTATTGTAATTGATAGCTCTTTGGCATGCCCTGAACATGGTTCGATCAATTTCACTGTGTAATTACCCTTTTCATTTAAGCCAAGCGGCACCGTGCGTGCAAAGGTAGCTTGCTCTAAATCAATGTTGGCACGATATGCAGTTTGCTCAGTACCGTCAGCTTTATACACACGCATATTTACAACTAATTTTTCATTAGTGATTTTTCCATCAGAGGTTTTCAAACTACCTTGAATTTCTAAACTACCGTCTTTCACAGTTGCATGTGCATCAACAGCATCTATCGAGAATGGGAAGAAAGCATAGAAACGGCCAGTATCCGTATCACTAATAAATTCGACCGACTTTGTTTTCCCTAAGGCCTTACGCTCCTTGATATCATATGCATACATTTCCTTTGGAGCATTGAGCTGGGCCGGGTGTTTATTGACAAAGATATTTTTGTCATCTTCAAAACGCTTCCATACACCGCCAACGCCGCTGTTTAATACCGTTGGATTTGGTCGTACGCCAACCAAATAACCAGCCCCGTTTTCATAGCGACACACATCATGACCGGCGACATGGAATGGACGTTGATCACCAGGCTTGGTAACGCTGAATACAGGCTCTACACCGGCATCAGTAAATAATTTTAATAAGAATGATTTGGCATCAGCAACGAGTCCAGCCTGAAGGCGATCAGTAAAGTACGATTCTAATTTAAAGTTTAAATAGATGGCCTTACCTTTACCCACATCCTTAGTGAAGAAGACATTTGAACCTTTATATTTACCACCGACTTGAGCACCAGCAGCCTTTAATGTTTTTTCGAGTGGCGTAAAAGGGTATTTAACGCCGTCGATTTCGATACCTTTTTGTCCGGCATCTAATTTCTTCACATCCAGATTACGATGGTCGCCACGAGTGATACCGAACATATCGTCAAGCAAACCCTTGTCTCGCAATTTACAACGTTCATCCATTATGCCGGTCCAGGTATCAGCGATAACCGTACCCCCAGCCTCGGCAAAGGCACGTATATGCGCAGCTGTTTCTTCACTCATAGCTACAGCGCGAGGAATAATCAGAACCTTGATGTCTTTTTTCTTTAATATGTCCTCTTTGAGTTGGCGGGTGTCTATGAAATGAGGCCAAATACCAACATCTTTAGCCCAAAACACCCAGCTTAAACGCAGGCGAAAGGTCATCTCTCGTTGATAAACCGACCAAGAATCACGATGCAGCCAGGTGCCTGAATTATGTACATCAGGACGGTCCGTTATTTCTAAAATCCAATTAGCCCGGATCGATGGCTGGGAATGTAGAATCGCAACCTGATCGCGTGTCCGCTCCGATCTATTTCGCAAACGACCTGGCCCATTATTCGACCAATTAGCAAATTTCTGTAATTTTTCTCCGTAAGGAGTCAACCCTTTGTTTTCTATATCTATTAGTTTCGAATAAGTTTTTTTACCGAATGAATCCCATTGAGCGCAAACTGCATGACCACGCAAAAAGGGAATCCATATCTTTTCCATGTCCTTACCAAAACCTGGCGCATAAATCTTACCTTTCTTGCCATCTTCATAAAAAGAAGCCATAACCTCAGGAGATTCACCGAGCTCATATGGCGTCACACAATCAACCACTTGACTAAGTTTGTAATTATCAAAACCCCAACAGCTCGGTGGTTGCCAACCGGAAATATTACACACTGCATCAGGATCATGCCTGCGTATAATTTCAACGCATCGCTTTATATAGCTAAACATAACATGATCCATAAATTCAACACGATCAGCCCACGGAGAGAAATTCCCTGATTTTTTCCGATCAATTGCTTGAAAATTCGACATCATTTTTGCATCTGTCCAATCTTTATAATTAGCATCCCACTGTTTATTTAAAGCATCGATAGTTTTATAACGCGCTTCTAGCCATTTATAGAATTGTTCCATACTCCACTTTGAAGCACATAAATCATGTGGTGACGCCATATTGCCAATACCTATTTCATCACCGATTGAATAATGTAGTGGTGGGTAATCTTTAAAACGCTGAGCCGTAGCAGTTAAAATAATTTCAGCGAATTCATAAAATTCTGGATTACTTAAACAAACGTATCGTTCTAAGTAACAATCTCCATGAGCTGCTTGATCCTTGCGTTTTTCTTTCATTTCCTTCCATCGCTTATGGTCGCGATGATAGAGACCAAGGACCGTATATAAAATGTTAGATGAGTGATATTTTAAGTCGTTCTGTAATGGATAAGCCGGTGAATTATTCACTTGAACAGCGTTATGCGAAAGACCAAGCTCTCGCCACAATGCGCCAGTGCCAGGTTTTTTGCCCATATTATATACACCCAGTATAAATTCACGCCATTGATCATCTTCATCAGGCAAGGTCATACGAATATCTTGATTACCCTTCCACACTTCTTTTCCATTATGAGACAGGCTTGCCTTTAAATAAATACCTGTGTGTAGTGCACGCTTTGAACTCAAATTAAATTTAAAATCTGGGGCACTGACATTAACACTATCGAGAACACGGCCGTAATTGTCCTCGAGCCATACGGTGCCAGCGTCAGCACTGGCAGGCGCTCCTGAAACACTACCATTCAATGAACTGCCACGCTTAATAATTCTATCCTTAAGCGACATGCCGTCTTTACGCCTAATCCTGCGATCACCGTAATTTGTCCCGTGTTTTTTGTCCGTGTATTTATCGCCAAGATCGTAATATTTGTAATTGATAGTTTTGACTTCAATGAGACCTGGAGAAGTCCAATTAATTTTTGCTTCAGCATGCACGGCAACCGAGAAACACATGCTTAGCAGTAAGCTTAATTGAAAGAACCTGTGTAATGAACGAGTAAGCACTGGGTAATCTCCTATCAACACTATTCTTAAATATCTTATGTATCCTAATATGATAACATGTATACTCAATAACGAATTATGTTCTGATTGTGACGTATAAATACGTATATTTCATGTACTTACAAATGTTACAAATAGTTACTTAAGTTACATATTTAACTAAGTCAAAGGATGACGGCTATTTAACAAATGCATCCGGATTTTCGTTAAACAAGGTTTTGCATGAGGGACAACAAAAGGTGTACGTCTGACCTTGATAGTCTTGATTAATTCCCGGGATACCCTTATGCGTTGGCAAAACTGGGCACATGTCATCCGACTTCTGTGATTGCTCGATGATATAAGTGAATTGGCTCAACATTTTTTCAGCACGCTTACTCATCACTGCTTGATCATGCAAGGTGGCTTCGAAATCCCCCTCACCAAGCTCGGTGTCGTCTGGCGTTTCTTGCTGCAAAAAAGTACCGTTTATGGCCTTACCCTTTTCAGAAATAATCCCCAGTGATGTCGCGTGATAAAAAGCATGCTCTGGATTCCCAGTGGCATTACGCCAGGCCAATTTCATCTGACCATTTTCTAAAACACCGCGACCAGCCACTGCTGGCCATTCATGCTGATCGGTATCAGGATCTGGTTCAGACCACGATAAACTATACACCTTGCCTTGAACGATCTGCACCCACATCCCACCAATATTATTACTCGGATCTTCACCAATTAACTCGACCCACGTATACAAGCGCGGGATTTCCAAAAAGCTATACAGTTGGGATTTAGCGGCGAGTTCCGGATTAGGTCCTTGAGCATCGTCGGCCTCATCATCAGAACATGATTGAGATGAAAGACATATGCAAACGAAGGCACTGAGGACCATAAATCTCTGCAATCGCTCCCTTAAGACTTCCTTCATCACGTTATACTAGTAAGCAGGGCAATCATGCCAGTGCAATAGCCTAAGTGTTTGAAATATCTGTACCTACAAATAGCTTATCAAGCCTAGGCATCTACACATAGAGATGCATACTAAAACCTGTATCGAAGCAAGAACACGCACTACTTAAACACCTATGTCTGATAGATCCCTGACCGAAACGACCGACGATCCGATCGAACTTCCAATGAGTTTGGAAGAGACGATTAATGAGGAAAATTCTAAGTCGAGTACCACCGATGGCTCAGGTAGCACTGACGATGCTGAGATCAAAATACCAACCTTTCTCGCTCAACATATTTTTCGTAAATTAAATTTTCAAACTGAGGACGATCAACGTTACAGTATTGGTGACACGCTTGGCAAAGGCAGTGGCGGCGCCGTTTTTGAAATTCTTGACCACAATCTTGACCGTGCCATAGCCGTAAAGTTCCTGTCTAAAAAACATTCCGGCAACGAAGAAAAAATTAGAAAATTTATTCACGAGGCATTAATCACTTCGCGTTTGGACCATCCAAATATTTTACCGATTTATGATTTGGAATATTCTGACGACAAACAAGTTTATTACTCGATGAAAAAAGTGGATGGCATCCCACTGACCAAATTGACTGAAATAGATTCAACCAGCAAACGTATTAACTACAGCAATTTAGATTCGGAACACAGCGACGTTGGTGAGATTGTAAATATCTTTATCAAAGTCTGTGAAACCATCGCCTATGCGCACTCGCGCGGTATTATCCACCGCGACATTAAACCGGACAACGTCATGCTTGGCGCCTACGGTGAAGTTCGCGTCGTTGATTGGGGCATTGCCACCGATGCCAATGAAGAAATTCTTCATGATGGGAAAATGGCTGGGACTCCGGTCTACATGAGTCCAGAACAAGCACGACGCTTGGCCGCAGATGAGTCGAGCGATATTTACTGCATCGGCACCACGCTTTTTCATGTTTTATTTAAACGAACACCGGTGGATACTGGAGACATCAATTCATTTTGGGAAGCCAAGAAAAAAGGGAACATTGTTGAATTAAATGAATCAGAAAAGAATCGCATACCTCCACCTCTTTATGCGATTCTGATGAAATGCCTAGAGCCCAAAGCACAAGACCGCTACAACTCCGCGCAAGAACTCATCGACGAACTCAAGACGTTTTTAATAGGCGGTATTGTTCATGCTCACCACTACAGTTTTACTGAATTTGTAAAACAATGGGCTATTAAAAATAAATCCAACTTCAAATGGATTGCACTTATCATTATAATTATCGCTGGCGCTGCCTGGTTCATGTATCAACAACAACTACGTGAATATGCAGGCTGGGGTGAACCCATATACGTTGAAAACTTCGATGCTAACAGTAACTGGGAAGATGACTGGCTGATAGTCGACAATTCCTTCACCGTTAAAGATAATCAATTTGTCACTCAAAATGGTCCGGGCTGCTACGCCTTTTATAAATATCCTATTAATGGCGGTGTACGTGTTGATTTTGTAGGCAAAACAATTGAAGGGTTTTCACCTGGGGATCTCACACTCGTCTATACGCCCGATCTCTATGACGCCGATGAATACGGCAAACCCAAGATCGCTTATTACATGCAAAATGGTGGGCAAGGTAATGAATGCTCAACTATTGTTGCACCAGATGGACGACTTGATTACCATGCCAAGTCACTTGATGTCGGGGTCGAATATAAAATCAGCGGTGAAATCGATGGGAAAAAATTACGCCTCTCTTTAGATGGGGAATTAATATGTTCCTATGACCTCCCGTTACCACTCAATTCTGGATACATTGGCTTCTATGGGTTTTATGACGGCAAGTCCTTTGATAACATTCGTATCTACAATCGAGAATTACCAGAAATCACTAATATTATCATAACTGGTGATATCTTATTCGACAATGAGCTTTTTCATAAAGCTGCTGACCGTTACCATAAAATCAGTCTGATGTATAAAGGCACCGAAACTGGAGAGGAAGCTATTTTCAAGCAAGGCTTAAGTTATTTTAAAGTCAATAACAACGAAAAGGCATATAGGACTTGGAATCAGATAAAGGATTCGGTGTATCAGACCGAAATAACCTATTACCGATGGAGTGAACTCTACCAAAACCAAGAATACAAGCACCTGTGCGCATCTATCGAACGGCAATTTGATGCTCTCGAATCAGAAGAAAATGCCACCCTCAAAGTTAAGTGGTCAATTTTCTTAAAACGCGCTATAGAGAAAGGTAATACCTACCTTTTAAAAGAACTCATGCGCATCCGGGAGCGGCATTTTCCTAACGACCAAACCTTTGGGCATGAAATTACCCGCGGTTATCAACTACTTGGTGAAGTTGATAAAGTTCTTACTGCCATTCCCAATCAAGGCAATTTAGTAGCGCGCGCCCTATCAACCATGGGTCGTTTTGAAGAAGTAGTACGCCGCTTCCCACAGCATCGACATACAACAGGCTGGGCTTATGTGAGCATGGGTAAATTTGATAAAGTCATCAATGAATTTGCAGACCTGCCAACACCTGTGCTAGAATCATTAATCGCCACCGGTCAATTTGATAGAGCCCTTGAGCTGTATGGACACAACGATCGCAGCTTAGCGCGCATACTCCGGGCCCAAGGCAAACACGCTGAAATGATCGAACGATTTCCTGGAAAATTATGGGGTGAAAATTCTGCACTATTAGCAACTGGTCAGCTAGAACGCTATTTGAGTTTGTTCGATGATGACCCCGGTAATATTGAAGCAAATGCCTGCATACATTTATCTCGCTATCTGAAAGGCAAGCAATCTGCCTTGGAAGATTTAAGAGATTACATGGATAATTTAAATGCTTACAAAATGATTAATAGATCACAAATGTTTTCGACAAGCTTTCTAGTCCCTATACTTGATCACCTAAACGGAAAACCGGATAATTTAAAAGAATATTTAACAACTATTTGGCAAGAGAAGAGACCGATGCAAGAGATGCGGCTCTGGAATAATGCCAGCCTCTTGCTCGGTGAAATTACTGTGGAGGAATTTAAAAAGCAACCACTGCAATTATTCCTTAAACGTGATCTCTATCTTTATTATGCTGTTCACCATGATTTGTACGGTGATCGAAAACAAGCGGTTGACAATTACCATCAGTATCAATCTCTACCATCGCATTTAACCCACGATCTCTGGAGTATTAAGATATTTGTCAAAAGCCGTCTTGAGGCTCTTGAATAATGTTGCAGTGCTCTACTCTTTTCGCTAAGCTAACTTTACTTTTCTTTTCTGTAACCATTGGAATATATGCTGCTGAAACACCAAAGCATGTTCGTATCATCTGGTCAACGAATCCACAAAGCGAAGCTAGTATCGCGTGGTCGAGTACAAGTCTAGGCAAAAAACACGTTATTTATTATGACACAGAACCAAGAAAGACCTTAGCCGATTATCGATTTAAAAAAGTACAAGATCGAGAAGGGGCCTATATCGGCACTGATAAACCAAGTACCACCTTTTACTATCACCATGCACAATTGAGCGATTTAAAACCTTGGACGACGCATTACTTCACTATCGTCGGTCATAAAGGCAACTCGCAAGAATTTCATTTTATTACTGCACCCGACAATCCAGACCAATCCTTTAAGTTTATTGCCGGTGGTGATTCTCGCAGCAACCGCGTCAATCGTCGTAACATTAACAAGCTCATCGCTCAACAAGCTGCTGCAGATAAAGAAATTATCGCTCTGTGCCATGGCGGGGACTATGTTGATGACGGTACTAGCATTCATCAATGGATGGCCTGGTTAAAAGATCACGCACATTGCACCACACCCACCGGTCGTTTGCTACCAATTATTCCAACACGAGGCAATCACGAAGAAAAAGGTGAACTCTATAATCAAATATTTGACACCCCAGGCGGTAAAGATAATTATTTTGCACTGCTGCTTTCACCTTCGGTCCTGCTTATAACCCTCAACACCAATATCCCAACGGCAGGTGTACAAAAAACATTTTTAGATAGCACATTAGCCAAACATCAAAAGGTACGTTGGCAATTGGCAAATTATCATTCTCCGGTTTTCCCAGCATTTAAGCCACCTCATTTTGCACAAATGAACTGGGTACCCTTATTTGAAAAGTATAACTTGGACGTCGCCATCGAATGCGATGGCCATTTAATTAAGCGAACGGTACCAATTCGCCAACATAAACACGCAAAAGACGGCGTCGTCTATGTGGGCGAAGGTGGATTCGGAGTCGATCAACGCAAACCTGATACGAATTTATGGTATCTTAAAGCTCCGGCAAAAACTGGGTCTGATCACCATATTCAATTGTTTTCATTTGATAAAGATACATTGAATTTCAAAGTGTTATTACTTGGTGGCAAAGAGTTTGACAACCATAATTTTAAAGCACGCAAACGCTGAGCCTTATTCTCCCGATAAACATACGACCGTCGTATCACGTAAAGTCACAAAAACCTTCCCGCCTGCAACAGCAATACCATCATGGGCTGGTGCACATGGCAAATCACATTTGCTGAGTAATTTACCGTTATCTAATGATAATACATGCAGTTCACCACCCTTAGTCATGTCCTTGCTATCTTTGGCCATAGCTGCAAGCAAGAGTCGCTCAAAAGAACCTTCAGCCTTTTTCTGTTGCACCGGTTTTTTCGGTAAACCTGCCTGCCATTTATCAAATGCAGATTGGTCATCACCGCCCTGAGCCGCACTCATCCATACATAACCAAACATATCCGGCATATGTGATGAGTCGGTATTAGTCGCTGACCATGCCGTGTCTTCATCTACATTGGTACCATCAACTTTTCGTGCACTGCGATTTAAATTGACAGACCAAATTTTATCTTTGGCAAGATCAACACCAATGGAGTTAAATGGAATTTGAATTTCGACCGTCCACGCGGCTTCCTCCTTCCCTGCTTTAACAATAAATTCACCATCCCATTTTTTATTTCCATTCAACATATCCTGAATAACTGCCTGAGAATTAATAATGATGTGAATATAACTTTTTGTTCGTGTATTTTTAGGATCTAAGAATATTTCAACTGCCTCATCCTGCCATACTCCATCGTCGCGTTTGGTTTTCTTAGCAACAACATTGTTCGGGTCTTTTTTAGCACAACGGAATGCGATGTAGAGATTTTCTTTATCACACAGCATCCATGCCGTCGTTGCTTCGCGCTGCTTATTCTTGCGACCATTTAAGTAGACGTAATGCAGTGGCGTCCCTTGTTTTTCAAAAGCGGCATCGATTTTACCGTCAATGTTTGGTGCCTTGCTAACTAAAACTGCTTGTGCGGACGGTCGCCAATTACTGACCTTCACCTCCTGGGCGTTATCGGTAATGGCTACAATGCTTTCTACGCGACTACCCGATGGCGGTGAATAATTCCAGCCATTGTTGCCGTAGCGACGAATCGCTTTGGTTTTACGATCAACGCCAATGTAGGATTTCTTTAAATAGGCAACCGGAACGGTACGCGTACCATATTGATCAGTACGGAAGCGAGTCGGATTCCAACCAAAAGGAATCGCATGATTATAATGATTAACAGCAGCACCTGTTTTGCAGTCCATACGACCACGGTGACTGCCAGCCATGCCAATTATTTTTCCATCCGAAGTTAACATATCGACCGCGCCAACGTAAGTTTCCACGCGTCGTGGTTGGTATGCCCCAAACGGCTTACCATCAACACGTCCGCGGCGCTCTGACCAAACTAGCTTACCAGTCTGTGGCTCTAAGGCGCTGATATATAATCCACCATCGGTTTCAGTTAAGCGACCAGCAACTACATACGCTAAATTATCAACCAATAATACACCACCAGCAATAGGCCAAGCAGACTCTAATTGACCATAGGCCATCATGCGACGCTCGCCTGGTGCAGCGCGAAAACTCCATACCGATTCGCCATTATCAGCACGCACACAATACACCCAACCATTGTGACAGCCGTAGATGCATAATCCTTTATAATACGCTGGAGGCGCAGTAACGCGTGCTGGCGTATGCACAGTCCATGTGGTTTTACCGGTTTTAACATCGATAGCTTTGACTTGATGTTCATGGGTTAAGGCAACAAAGGTTTTGCCACCGCCGACAGTTGGTGCGGAAATGCGATCACCACTCGGTCGACTCACCTTCCAATCTTGCATCAATAATTTCTTTAAATTGATATCTTCTTTTAAGGTGTTTTTCCAAGCCAGCTTTAATTGTGACGGTACAGCTGCCGCAGTACTACTGCTACGACGTGCATCCTTGCGATAAATCGACCATAAATCGTTAGCATCTTCTTCTTCAGCTGTCGGTGCCTGAGCCTTACCTAATACCAATCGATTTTCTTTTTCACCTTCAATTTCACCATTCATGCTTCCATCTGCTGCAAAGGCAGTAATGCCGGCAATCGCTGTCGAGATACACATGCATTTTCCTGGAGTCGTATAAAGACCAAAAAACATCCCTTGGGCTAAAATATACGCTGTGCCACATTGAGCACGTGTAGCCTCAAAGGCTTTGGCTTCTCCAGTCTTCCAATCCATAAAATATAAGGGGCGGTTAGCAATCATGAACCGATCAGTCGCATACACAGGATGACAACGATATTTCACATTCGCAGGACCAATATTGCGGAATTTCTCTGACCCCGATTTTATATCATAGCCAATCCATAAACTATTAACGCCTTTCTTTGGCTTTTTAGGTGAAACATGTTCAACCCATAAATGACCATTTGCAGCGAACACCCCTGAGCCACCACGATCGCTTTGCATAGACCACAGTTTTTTGCCGTCCTTGGCATCGAATACAAATACCGGCGTAGCCTTTTTCTGTTTTTCAATAAAGACTAAGCGCTCATCCGACACTAAAGCCAGTCCTGCTTTTTCAGGTAAGACTCCACTCGTATCCGCCTTCCATAATTCTTTGCCATCACTGAGATTGAAACAAGCTAAAGAACCACTTGCTGGTATGGCATAAATGTTTCCATCTTTAATACGTAGTGAGCCCAAGCGACCGCTATGTGCCCAGGCCTCCTTGCCGTCTTTAAGATTAAAGGCTTTAACACCTCCATTGCTCAAGCCCAATACATAACCATCACTTACTAACAATTGCGAAAATTTTGCATTCTCTGCCAAAGTTCGCTTGGTTTCACCTGTTCGCCCATCGAGCTCAAGTAATTTGCCATTTACATTGAGGAACAGGGAATTTTCATCAGCAACGACCAAAGACATATTAATTGAACCGAAATATTTAATCCACAATGCGACCCCATTAAACGAATTACGTGCAGCTATATTATGACCCATGACGTAATAGTTACGACCATTCGCTGATATCACACCGTTTGGTCGATGAGCGAGTACACCACTATCACCACGTCCATAATTACGCGTTGGCCCAACAATCCATTGCAACAAGGTTGGTGCCTCTAAAACCTGGTCTCGTGAAACAGGATTGCCATCGGCCCCATGACCGCGATGGGACCAATCGTCGAGTCCTTTGTTGCGTGGTTTAGTAATGAACAACCACTCCTGTGATTTTTTAACAAAGGTGTAATCACTTATTTTAGCTTTATCCAACCACGCTTTAACATCGTTTTTCTGTTCCGCAGTAACTGCTAAGCATAATTTTCCATACGGGGTCAAAACACGCATGATGTCAGCCGCATCAAGACCCTGCTTTATTAACACTGTTGGATCAGCTGTACCCACAATTAAATCAACACTACGCGCATTGTAGGGCAACGGTTTAAGTACATGTGGCTCGACACTAATATTTCCAGCCACTTCGGTTTCACCTATTTTTATGCGAATCTTTGCAGCAGTTTGCACATCGCTGCATATTCCATGAACAATACGCTTGCCGTTCGAGGCTAATGCCAGAATTAAATCGTCATTACTCGGATGTAAGACCGTACACAATCCGGCTTGCTCACTACTGATCTCATTAATGTCTGCAAGCAGAGCTGCCGTATCCTGGGCTGCAAGGCTACTCATAGATAAGATGAGAAACGAGAGGACTGAAATATATTTACATCGAAGCATCGTTGGTAGACCTTATTTGCTGATTTTCGCCACTTTGCCAGCTAAATCAAAGAGTTTTTGATTACTTTGACGCCAGGCGAAACTGCCGATTGATTTGCTACTCGATAGAGACCACATACGTAGAGCATTTGCACGCGTATCAAGATGATCCTGACATTGCTTTGCCAATTCTTCTGGCAGCGTTTTAGCTATTATCGCTTTTTCGATAAAGATGCGCGCTTCAGCTTCTTGATTTCCAGCACGAGCATTTTCATAACGAATGGTGGTGACTGGACCGTCTTTGGATGGACCTAGTAAATCGGTGGTACTGTTTCCTAATCCAATTTGAGCAACTCCTGAATCCGGATAGCTACCAAAAAGCGTACCGCTCGATCCACCTAAAGCCTCTGAACTTATTCTAGCACCCTTACCCCAACGTTCGCGTAAATTGACGCCTAATTTAAAGAAGTCAGCACCAACGCGACCATTACCGTTGCGCCCACAAGTGATGGTGCTTTCCATCCACATGCGGAAACTCCATGGTGCGGCAAACCCCTTCAAAGTTAAACAATGAGTGCCGGCACGATTAAAATTAAATACGATGTGAATCGGATTATATTTCCAACCATATAAACGCTTTTGCGCAGGATCGGGAATTGCGCCACCCCAGACAATCGAAGTACTGCCCACCGGAACAACCTTATTCTTATCGTTTGGATCATACTTCATTCCATGGCTGTTAAAATGTGAATCGCGATACCATGGCGTCCCTGGTAAAATGTCATTAAACATGGCAACTTGATGAGGCATAGGAAAAGCGTCGCCACCATGGCCAAACATTAATTTGTCTTCGAGTTTATATTTCTTTAATCTCTCTTTAACCTCGAGTAAGACTGGTTTCCATAATGCTATGCACTCTTCAGTGCCATACTTCGGTAAAATCAGGTGCGACGTTTCACCAGCGCTATTTTTAACCGTAATCTTGCCTTGCTGTTTTTCTTCGCCGGTCTTCTTATCAAGACGAACTTCGTATCCCCAAACACCAACCCCAACGACTTTCATGCGTTCAAGTTTATGGTATTTCATAGCGGTTTCGAGGTAGCGATCGAAAATAGTAAAATCATGGGTGTAGGTACCATCTGCCTGCTTAACCCAGGTGACCATACCATCTTTATTACCAAGACAGGTTTCGGCCATTAAAGGCAGCATTAAACCGCCGTTACCAAATTCGCCCATTAATTTCATAGACGCTTCGATGTGTTTCCAATGCTCCTCAGACCACATTTTGACTTTATATAATTCGGCGATCGAATCTGGTGACTGTGACATAAAGTATGGTGGCGTATAATCTTTGACGTCTGGAAGCACCCAATCAGAAACATGTAATTCTATCGGCACACTAACTGGTTCTTGATTATTGGCTGCGATGCTCAGTGAGCCGGTGTACAGACCTGCTGCTGCGTCTTTGGGCACATCAATGAAAAACCACACCGGTTGAATAGCTGCCTGCTTCGGCTCAACCGGCATGCCCAAGGTATCACGGAAAACCTTTTGATGACCTGGGGTTTGTCCCGCTTTAGCAACAGGAATACTCGTTGGGCAGCTATCAAGTAATAAGTCAAAGCGCTGGGCACTTAAACCGGTACTCCAAGAAAACCCTCCACTATGGGTTGGATTGAGTGCCGCATATTTAATGCGAATATTCTTAGACTTTATGACACCATTCGAACCTTTTAAATCTCCGGCTTTCACACTGAGGCTTTCGATGTCTGCGGTTGATCCAATTATGATCTGTCCTGGAAAGGTTCCGTTTTTTGCGCCTGCTAATTTAACCGACTGATCTTTGTTTACAGCACTACCAAAATCGGTGGTGTGCACAGCCTCCCATGCATTGCTTGTCCATACCTGAAAACCATCAGGACGTTCACATGCCGTCACCACATTATCAGCAGCCGTATCTGCCTTTAAAAAGAATTCGGATAAACCGATGGTAGCAAAGCACAAACCGACTTTCTTTGCCTTGCATTCAATCGGATAGTTGGCGCGATGCATCTGCACCGCGATTACATTTTTTCCGTTGTTCAATAGTGCGGGGTCAATTTCTATATTTTCTACTCTACGCTCACGTAGTGCCCACTGCTTACTATAATCATTTTCTTTTGTTTTACGATGATTGTACCAATGCAGTGCCTCTTTTTTATCACCCTTAGTCACAAAAAATGCTTCAGCTGGATAATCTTCAGCGGGTGTATTGTAGGCAATGTCGCCAGCTGGTAATGCCTTACGCGCAACTTCCTTGCCATTTAAATAAACGATGGCTCCCCCACGAAAGGCAGCGCTTAATGTTAATTTGTTTACCTTACTTTTATCCTTCACCTCAAAACTGCCGCGCAGTCCAACTTGACCTAATGCAGTAATGTAGGGATCTGAAAGGCGCGGTCCCACAGGGCCCCATCCGGGGTTCTGGCCCCAACCTCCTTTAGTAAATCCAGATGCCGCAGCGTTTAACCAATCGTAATCATCGAACGTCGGATTCTGCCAGCCTTCAGGTAAGCGTTCGGTATCAAATCCACTCGCTACACGCTTGGCTAACATTTTAGTACGCGATGCCAAATCGGTTTCTTTACCTGCTGCCTTGGCTGAGGCTTCAGAAACAGCTGGTGGAAAGAACACCGGCATTTGTTTCCATTTGGAACCAGCACCGATTAAATTGATTTCTTCGGCCTGAGCGCTGTGAACAAATGCGCAGCCGCATACAATAAACAGCGCGAGTATTTTGATGGATGATGTTTTCAACATGGCCGCTCCAGTTAGTAAAGTTACTTATGTAACCTATAGTAGCATATGTTCCATATTTGAAAACTCAAAAAGACCATTTTGTGACCTGTTT
>JANQLF010000209.1 GCA_028280785.1 Planctomycetota bacterium | reverse complement strand
CCTTGGGTAAACCACCAGAAGGCGTTTCGCGCTGGACCGTTCGTCGTTTAGCCGCGCATTTTGATATGCCAGTTGCCACAACGCAACGCGCCTTGGTCGAACTTGGCATCAATCTGCTTAAAGACAGTTCTTGTAACTAAGCAAACGAATTAGAGCAATTATATACGAAAACCGTGCCATATTGGCACGGTTTTTTGTTATTTCCCTGCATTTGGTGGAATTATGTAACTTGAGCTCTATTATCCGGATATCTCTTTGGGAGGTATGCTTGATATGCAAAAGTTAATTCTGTTCTTGGTTCTTCTCATGTTCGCGAACGATCCGCTGAGTGCAGCTGACAAGTCAAAGGAGTTAAAGCGCAGCAGTCGTGAAGTGAAAAAAATGATCAAAGAGGCTGGCAGGGAAAAGCCAGATTGGTGGGACAATGTTCAGCTGAATTATCCTCAGAGTTTAGACTTTCAGACCATCGTCAAAGCAAAGGGTGGTTGGAATAATCGAAAAAATGTTGGTCAGTGGATTTGGGACGTGATCAACCCAAATGATAAAAAGTGGAAAGAAGGTGTTAAGACCATTCATCTCATCAAATCAAAATTGAAGTCTGATAAAACAGCAGTGCAAAAGGCTAATATGATGTTGGGTCGCATGTACCATGATCTACTTCAAGACTATGCTCGTGCGGCTTATTATTATGAAGAGGCGGGTGTAGGAAAGGCTCAAGCAGGTTTTTTGGCTTATACGAGTTTGGGAAATTGTTACTTGCAATTAGGTAACAAGAAAATGGCCGAATCTTTGGTGAAGCCAATTCGTTCAGATAGAAGTGAGCATGGCCTATTGATTCAGCTTTATGCAGACATGGGTGACTTTAAAAAGGCAACTAAATTAGCAAATGACATGGTTAAGGTTAACCAAGCGACTGGTCTGTTGAAACTTGGAGATTTATGCCGTTTGCAAGAACAATATGATGAAGCCCTTAAATATTATCAGCAAGCTGCGCAATCAGATAAGAAGAAAAGTAATCGGCGCTATGACGAGACCGTTAGACGCGCTAAAGAAAACATTAAGGCGATCACGTTATTCGAACAATTTGACTTAAATAAAACGAAAGATGGAACCTATACTGATAAAAGCTACGCCTATAATGGCGACTTACATGTGACCGTTAAAGTTAGTGGTGGTAAAATTGATGAAGTCAAAGTGACCAAGCACAGAGAAAAGCAGTATTATGCATCGCTCGAAGAAATGCCACGAAAGATTATTGAAAAGCAGGGTGTTAAGGGTGTTGATGCAACACTCGGTGCGACCATTACGGCCGAGGCAATATTAAATGCCACAGCAAAAGCGGTAAATCAAGGCCGCCAATAAGAGATGCTGCGTTTAAATTGGTTCTTACCAAAGTTACGTAAGCCAAAAAAGGGTAAAGAACCGCGCAGGGTAAATTTCATTGTAGCATTCTTTCGTAAATTATTGCCTGGCACTATGGTTTCAGACTTGGAAGGTGGCAAGCCAGGTTTAATCCGACGTATGCTGCAATGGCTCGGTCCAACGTGGTTATCAGCTCCAGGCCGCAGAATTATTCAAGGTATATGTTTTCTCTTATTCTTATGGTTATTTTTATATGTGTGTTGGCCCTATGAGGCGGCACCATCAAGCCAGATAGATATACAAACTGTTGATGGAACGGCAAATTGGCCGAGCCATTATCAAGAAGATTTTGCGCATAAGGAATTTGTTGAAGCAGAAGTGTTTCTCATTATCGACCCGTTGGTTGCCATCTCCACAGCAATTGCTGCAAAAGCCTGGGTTTGGTCGCTCTACTGGGCCGCGGGAATGATAATTGTATGCATTTTGTTTCCACGTGGATTTTGTGGATATATTTGTCCGCTTGGAACTTTGATAGATCTATTCGACTGGTGTATCGGTAAGCGCATTAATGTGTTTAAATTGGAGAAAGCCGAAGGGTGGTGGGTGAATCTCAAATACTATATTTTAGTGGTTTGCTTAGTTGCGGCAGCATGTGGTGTTTTATTGACCGGATTCGTCGCAGCCATTCCAGTGCTGACACGTGGCTTATTATACTGCCTAGATCCATTTCAGACTGGCTGGTTATTGGATTGGCATCAAGTGCCGGCATTTCATTGGGGTCACATTGTTTCGTTAATACTATTTATTGCTGTGCTCGCACTAGGATTGCTGCGACCACGTTTCTGGTGTCGCTATGTGTGCCCAAGTGGTGCGACCTTTTCTGTATTCAATTTCTTTAGAGTGGCAGAGCGCAAGGTCTCAGAGACGTGCATTAACTGTGATTTATGTCGGCAAATTTGTCCATTTGATGCTATTCAAACAGATTACCTAACCAAAACAGCTGATTGTACATTATGCCAAACATGTGGTGGTGTTTGTCCAACTGATTCTATTACTTTTGTCGGTAAGAAAGCAGTTATTAATGAAAAAAAACCTGAAGAAGAAGCACTCGAACATGAAATTCCGGTAAGCCGTCGTGGTTTTCTTTATTCTGCAGCCGCTGGTGCGGCAATGACCATTGGTATCCAAAAGGGCTATGGAGCAAATTTAGAAGATATCCATTATACAGATTTACCTGTGCGTCCGCCAGGAAGTGTGCCTGAAAAAGAGTTTTTACAGTTGTGTATACGCTGTGATGAATGTTTTAAAGCATGTCCGAATCACGTTCTACAACCAATTGGTTTCGAACAGGGTTTAGAGGGGTTATGGACACCGTATATTGCTGCTGATTGGGCGGGTTGTGATCCGAGTTGTAATAATTGTGGTCAGGTGTGTCCAACTGGCGCAATTCGAGCGATTCCATTAGAAGAAAAGCGCTATGCCCGTGTCGGTCTTGCAGAGGTAAACAAAAATACATGCCTGCCCTTTGCTGGTAAAGAAGACTGTGATTTATGCATTCAAGAATGCGATACGGCTGGTTACCATGCAATTGATATTGAAATGCATGGAACTGAGATGGATGATGATGGCATGCCCATTGACGGCACTGGCTTTGCCGTACCTGTGGTTAATGAGGATAATTGCGTGGGCTGCGGTTTATGTCAAACGCGTTGTAATATTATTAATGTTAATGACCTCGGCAAATTAGAGGAATCTGCTATTATCATTTATGCCGGTGGTGAGCGCGAAGATCGAATCTTCGAAGGTTCCTATTTTGAACTGCGACAACAAGAATATAACGATAAGCAGGCCGAATATAAAAAACAAATGGAAGCCTTAAAGAATCAAGGCGTTGATGATTTTTATTAATTAAGTTTTTCAAATTCCGCGACGCGGAAGTGTTCTTCAAAGAACCAGTGTACACGAATCTGGTCTCCAACTTTTAATTGACCAAGCCGGCGATTCATTTTCTCGTCAAACCCGCCGTCATGCCACACGGGTTTAAATTCCATGCTTTCACCGTAGGTGGTTTTAATAATCAATTCAACGTGTTCATTGGCGCCTTCTCCGCCATCATCTACCGCAGTAACTGTTCCCACAACCATACGTCCGACTTCGCCTTCTTCTTTATGGAAAACCTGACATTCTTCATCTTTTTGTAGTTTGTAGACATGTCCATTGATGATGTCATCGACTTCGACGATGCCTTCTTGTACCTTGGTTATGGTTTTGTCTTCAATAACTTCGACGGTGAAGGAGGTGCCGATTACGCGGACTTCACCCATGGTGGTGCGAATAGATACCGTGCCACCATCTTTTTGTTTGCGAATGTTGGCGCTTAATTTACCGGAATTAAGTTCAAGTGATTTTTTATTATAGGCAATTAATTCAGAATTGGCATTAAATGAAACGATGCTTTGATCTTCATATTGGAGTTTTAAATAGCCGTCTTCACCGAGAATGACTTTTTCACCATTTTCTAATTGATCACCGGTTTTTCTGGAATCTTCCCAAGTTATAGAACCTGATTGCTGAAGTATTTTGGGTAGGTCAGCTATTATTGTTGGTGTTTCATCAATTGGATCAGGTGTTTCTGCAGGTGGGGACATGACAATCCACGCAATGGCCACCA
This sequence comes from Planctomycetota bacterium, assembly GCA_028280785.1. GTDB lineage: Bacteria > Planctomycetota > UBA11346 > UBA11346 > UBA11346 > JANQLF01. Next base: position 762 of record JANQLF010000209.1, on the reverse strand, counting down.
ATAACGCTGCGGCGATGCTGCCATACAGTGCAAACGGAATGGATTTTTTCTTTTTGCGACGATGTGATCGAGTTGTCGAACCCTGCGTAGATTTGGTGCGCCTTACCGTCTTTGCGGTAACAGGTTCTTGGGTTTTGCTACGACGGACTGTTTTTGCCGTGACTGGTTGTTGATCGGCGTCTTGTTGCGGACTGCTTTTCTTTTTGCTTTCAATGTTAGCAAGCATGACGCGTTGACGTAACAGCATACTAAACGCGCCGCGCAATTCGGCGTCTTGTTTCAATTGTTCTTCAACGGCTTCGACTTCAGCTTCCGTCAGTTCATTATCGATATACGAAATTAATAAATCAGTTTGTTCGGGAGTCATTATCCGGCTCCCTTGCCAACGACGCTACGTTGAACGCAGTCGAGTAATGCTTTGCGACAGCGATGCATGCGCACTTTGACCCACGACAAGGTTTTGCCGAGTTTGTCGGCAATGTCTTGGTATTTTTGTTCGTTTTGGAAATGCATGCTGATTAAATCTTGATCGACCTCAGCTAATTTTTCCATGCATTGTGTTAATGCAGCTTCTTCTTCTTCCCATTTGTCATCATTATAATTTTGCTCATTAAAGATCTGAGCTGCATGTTCTTGAATAAAGGGGTGGTGACGGTCGCGCATTTTGCGTTTGTCGCGTTCCTTGAACCAGACATTGCGGCAGATGGCTATCAGCCAGGCGCCAAAGTCAGATTCAGGAAAATAGCGTTCACGCTTTTGAAA
>JANQLF010000137.1 GCA_028280785.1 Planctomycetota bacterium | reverse complement strand
TTTTCGCTTAAATGTTGGCCTTGAATGGCGCTGCGAAATAAATGACGAATGCAGTTCAGGGTCTCAGTATTTAATTCAAAGACATAGGAATCGAACTGCTGTCCGCTCTCGCCCGTGCGGAATAAGCAATAATAGTGATTATAGTGTTGCTCTTTAAAAACGTAGTGCATGGCGACGCCAGGAGGAATCAGCGTGACCATGCCTGGGCGAATCTTGTAGGTTTCATCATCGAGATGTAACTCAAAGGCATTGTTATAGAGGTGCAGGCACCAAATGTCGTCGAACTGATAGCGCTCTTCGCCCATAATCCCATGGGTGGCGCGATTGAAGCTGTAGATCTGTGGGGGTGTGCTGAGATCAATCTGTGGCATGGTGAAAATATACCAGTAATTGTTGATATTACCATACTTAACAACTGAAAAATGATGATAAAATACCTACTTATTCAAAACAATCGTATTGCACAGGAATACAGCTCATGAGCGTAACATGCCAATCTCGTCTCTCTGATGCCGATCTCGAAGCCTTCCAGCGCGATGGCTATTTGATTCTTCGCGGTGTCCTTGATCAGGACTACATCGCTGAATGTATCACGGCGACGCAGACCTGGATCGATCATCAAATTCAAGCCTGGTACGATGAGGGGCTGATTAGCGAATTATACGAAGAAGAAGATTTCCGTCATCGTTTTCTCAAGGCATGGCAAGCTGCCGGTGAGCCTTATTACCCACGCAGTCCGCGCAAAGATATGATTAAACTCGAAGCGCAGCGTATGTATGACATTTTACTCAATGAACGTTTATTGGATATTGCTGAATCAATTTTAGGAACCGAAAATATTGTCAGCCATGGCATTTTTAATTTGCGCCCCAAGGCACCGAATCAAAAATTCACCGATACACCGTGGCATCAGGATGCTCAGTATTTCCGCGAATATGCCGATGTGAATATGGTGAATATGTGGTTCCCGATGCATCCTGTTGATGCAAAAAATTCTTGTCTGGCTTTTGCTCCTGGCATGCACCGCATTGGTTTATTTGAAAATGATGAAAGCGATATTCAAAACGGTTTTATTGGCTTAAAGCCTGAGGAAGCTAAACAACTCGAGTGTGTTCCAGCTGAATTAAATCCAGGTGATGTGGTTATTTTTACTAACACCACGCCACATACAGCGATGCCAAATTTAAGTGACGGTATGCGTTGGTCATGGGATTTGCGTTTTATCGATTACAAAGATGCCGACGAGTGGACCATGGAATTAGGTAGCGTCGCTCGTCATCAAGATGCTGATCAATTAACGAAATTTGATGCATTTATTGAAAAATGGCAAGGTGCTGAGTGGTGAATCAGGTATTGCCGTAGGCAATAAAAAGCCACGGGCGTGGCTTTTGGCCTGAGAATAGGCAACTTTATGTTGCCGTGAGTAGTAATTTAGAAGGCCAAGGGCGTGGCCTGCGGCGGGAGAATAGGCAACTTTATGTTGCCGTGGATGTATTATTGAACTTTACCTGATCCGTGCCGTTTATGCTTATATGCATCAAGCTTGGATCTACATCAGTTGCGGGTGTGTGTTCGTTTCGGCGTTGATTTTAACGATGGTTTTGCATATGCGTATTCCGCCCATGGAGGCCGAATACGAACTCGTTGATGATCATGGTCGCTTATATGGCATCGTGCATGTTGATGCACCGAGTGATTGGATGACCTTATATTGGCCGAATAAATTTCGAGCGAGACTAAAAACCAAGCTTAATATTTTTCTGCTGCAAACTAATGCTGAGAATGAATATAAAAATGTAGAAGCACTGCGGTGTATAAATGGTTTTAAGCAGCTTGATCAGCAGATAGATTGCGAATTTAATGATCATAATTTCACCATGTTTATACCAACTGAATTTACCCATGGTTTTTGGGACCATGCTTATACCGATCAGCGAAGTGGATTAGAATTGTCCTGGACGGGATATTTGAAAGAGATCGATTAGCGTTCGCGCTCTGCCATGACTTCGCCACCTTGTGCTTTGAGCGGTGGTGGGGCTCCATCACTGCTAATAGCAAATGATTTTAAATGAGGTGTCCAGGGACGTTCGCCTTTGCACGAAAACTTGATGACATTTTTGCCCTTTTTAAAAGTGTAGGGACCATAGGTTTTCCACTGCAATT
>JANQLF010000131.1 GCA_028280785.1 Planctomycetota bacterium | reverse complement strand
CAACCATGCTGAGACGTTCTTCGACTTGTTTGCGAATAACTGATTCTGCCAAGACCCCTTCTTGGAATAAAGGAAATCCGACATTTTCTAATACGGTGAGAGAGTCGAATAATGCAGCGCCTTGAAATACATAGCCAATTTGTTTTCGAAATTCGAGACGTTCTTTTTCTTTAAGTTCATGAATATTTTTGTCGAGAATGCTGACCGTACCTGCGCTTGGATCAAGTAAGCCAATGATTGTTTTTAAATTGACCGATTTACCGGTTCCTGATCGACCGAGAATAACCAGCGTTTCACCTTTGTAGACGGTGTAGCTGATATTATTTAATACACTGTGATCACCGAATGTTTTACTCAGTGACCTGACTTCAATAACAACATTTTCAGGTGTGCGGTCCATGGTAATTATGCGCTCGATTGTTTCTGAGCTTGCTGCCAACGTTTGCCTGCAGTTTGAATGCGCTTACTAATGCGCTTATTTACGTCAGCCTGCCGAATATTAAAATTAGGGTGTAGTAGTGAAATGCTTGGATGGCCATCACGTAATGCATGGGCATCCGTGCGATCTTCCCAGTCATGTTCAACGCGTGTACCATCGAGATGCCAGGTGATGCGATCGCCGCCTTCACGACGCGGGATATATTGCTCTTCGAATCCAGATAGCCCATGTTCTGTGTAACTGATGTCACCCCATTCGTGACGTGGCGTTGCTGGTGTGTTTATATTGATGACATAGCCCTTTAATTCATCACGCCGTAAGCAAGTGTGTGCAATTTCAGCGGCAAGGGTGGCTGAGCATTCGTATTGATCAGAACCATGGTCTTGGCTAATTGAAATAGCCGCAAATCCTTCAATGGCTGCTTCCATCGCGGCACCAACAGTCCCACTATAGAAAATGCTGCGACCAACATTCGGGCCATTATTAATGCCACTAACAATTAAAAGCGGTTCTTGTTGGCATAGCACTTTAACGCCCAATTTAATGCAATCGCAGGGAGTGCCGTCGATAGTAAAACCAAAGAAATCTTTTTCATGAACAGGGCTGACACTGAGGCCGCGGTCTAAGGTGATGGCATGGCTTTGTCCAGAATGTTGGACACTGGGAGCTAATGCGACCACGGGCATATGACAACGCTGTCGCAGCGCTTGATAAAGCACCCGTAATCCCGGAGCATCTATACCATCATCGTTGACTAATAAGATCATTTGTTCTTTTGAATAATTTTATAACTTTCGAGTTTGCGATATAATGTTTTTAATCCTATTTGTAGTAAGCGTGCGGCTTTACTTTTATTACCATTGCAATGATCAAGCGTTGCTATAACCAGCCGGCGTTCAACTTCGTCTATTGGTAGGCCGACTAAGGATTGGATAGGATCTAAACCAGCGCCTTCATCGCTCAGCCCGACATTATTTGCAACAGGCGCTTCTTGCTCCGGTGCTTTTTCTTCAACGGTATTTATAGCCGACCATGATTCACTATCGAGGATACGATGATCAATTTCCTGATCGGGCGACATGACATAACATTTTTCAAGTGTATTTTCCAATTCGCGAATATTACCAGGCCAATCCATGCGTCGTATGGTTTGTAATAAATCTTCAGTTAGTGACTTTTGCTGATTGTGTTTTCGGTTGAGACGTTCAACAAAATGTTGAGCTAAGAGGGGGATGTCCTCGCGGCGTTCGCGCAGTGGTGGGACACAAATATTTACCACATTTAATCGATAATAAAGATCCATGCGGAAGCGGTTGGCGAGTACTTCATTTTTCAGGTTTCGGTTAGTTGCGCAGACTAATCGAACATCAGAGCTGAGCGATTTGTTGCCGCCGACGCGATTAAAGCTGCCGTCTTGTAATACGCGCAGTAACTTTACTTGACTATCCAGCGGCATTTCCCCAATCTCATCAAGAAAAAGCGTGCCAGTATCTGCAACTTCAAATTTACCTTTTTTCTGCTGGACCGCACCGGTAAAGGCACCGCGCTCATGACCAAAAAGTTCACTTTCCAGTAATTCGTGAGGAATAGCGGCGGTGTTTAATTTAATATAA
>JANQLF010000113.1 GCA_028280785.1 Planctomycetota bacterium | reverse complement strand
GTGCCTAAAAGGTTCAGTAGTGCATAAGACATACACATGGCAAAAGTATGTTCCGCTTTCACTAACTTGGCGGCTAAGTAAATCGAGCAGGAATAAAACACCCACAAAAACAGAATGGCTGCCAATACAATGAGCGCTCCGAGTCCCATCACTGCAAGTATAAGTGCTTCTAGGTCGCTGAATTCTTCCATGGCCTCTATTCTATGTTCGGACTCAAGCATCGGTGATTAATAGGAAGACTATTCTCAGCTCGCATGCCAAGAAGTGCTTGATTTCTGTTAGAACAGAAATAAAAGTAATAACAGAATGACAGATCTAAGCCCAGTACAGCGCAAATTCATCCTCCATTGGGGGGAAATGGGTAATAAATGGGGTATTAATCGCACCATGGCTCAGGTTCATGCGCTTTTGTATCTGAGCCCTGAACCGATGCACGCCGAGCAGATTCAAGAAGTCTTAGTCGTTGCTCGTTCAAATGTTTCGAACTGTCTGCGCGAACTACAGGGTTGGGGTGTGGTACGCATGGTCCACGTGATGGGTGATCGGCGTGATCATTTTGAATCCATCGAAGATGTTTGGGACATGTTTCAAAAAATTCTTGATGAGCGTAAGCGTCGAGAAATTGATCCGACCATGCAGATGTTAAATGAATGCATCGAAGAAGCGAAAGCAGCAGGTAAATCCGAGGCGCATACCCTTAAGAAAATGCAAACTATGCAGGAATTTTTCCAAACGATGTCGACCTGGTATAATAGTGTTGCCGCATTACCGCAGGCAGCGCTCAAACAGTTTTTAAAACTTGGATCAAAGGTGTCACGTGTTTTAGGCAAAGGCTAAAAAATTTTAACAGGAGATTTCTCTCATGACAGAAATAATAGAAAAAAACGAAATCAGCCATTATCCCATCTTGGGCCACGTAGGTGAGCAGCATGTTGAAATCTTTGATCCACGAAAGGATCGCTTTGTTAGCGTAAAACGACGCGCTATAACTAAAATAAAAGCTGATGTCTACGAGCGCTGGGTAGCAAATGTCATTGTGCCCAAGCATTTATGCGACGAAATTGTCGAGGCGCCATTTTTAGAGCCATTATTGGTTAATGGATCTGCAGTCCTTAGTTTGTGTGCCATCTTTATGCGCCATGGTGCGCCTGGGTGGGTGCCGCTGCAATTAGGACCTGCAAGCCATAACTGTGCGTTGCGTGTTGCTTGCACAGATAAACGAGACGGAACCGATGCGGTGTGGGTAGATCACCGTTATACCGATTCCATGTATGCTGCAGTTATGGATTTATTTGATTTCCCAAAAATATTTCCGTATTTGCAGGTAAGGCGCTGTGATGATGGAAAGAACGAAGCACTCAGTCTTGATTGTAGTAACGGTGCGCTGGCCTTGGAAATGGATAATAATCATCAACGGCGAACAAGTCGACTATTTGATAATGCACAAGTATTTGGCGATTACTTTAATGCAGGTGTACGTAGTTACGGACCAGGAAAAGAACAGAGCTTTGCTGTCGTTGATTTGCACAAACAGGGCAATCCGCAATTTATTGAATTAGAGGACTGGCGCGGTGTGCTCGATACACTGATCGGTCGTTGGCATTGTGAAAGTATCTATCGCACTGAAAACCAAATGTATGAATGGGAATTTCTAGGTTACTGCGATGAGCAGGGGGATTTTCTGAGCTAAACGGTGGGTGGTATACGATCTGCAGCCTTGGTGTTTTGTGAGTGGCGTAGATGACGCAGATCTGGTACAAGCTCATCGCTACGCATGGAACAGTCTGTTATTCTCCTATCGAAAAACCGCGGTCCGCTGCAGATCAAACTCAGTTGTCTTGAGGGCAAGGTGCAGCGCATAGAGGTTGGTACGAGTACCAGTGGCAAGAATATACGCATGGTCTTTATTGAAACCGACAAAGGTGTGCAGCAATTTAAATTCTCACATCCGACAATAAATATAAAAGAAGACCAAGAGATTTCAGTTATCTATTACGAAACAGAAGGTTTTATTAAAAAAGTAGCTGGATTCCACAATCACAGTAAAAAAGGCTCTTATTTTCTCAGTCAGCCCAAGGATTATTTTGAAAGCTGGTTGCAGGTGAGACCAATCGGCCCAGTGGTATTATATGCCTTTGTCTTGCCAATCTTGGTATCAGCGATTGTTATGTATTATGCATTTATCGTAGGCATTATTTTAGCGGTTCTGAGTCTCATTGCTGGAATCATGTTTTATTTGCAGTCGAGCAAGAAATACATTTTGGTTTCAGGCGTGCATCTTAAATCAGTTTTATTGCAGCTGATGGATGCATTTAAAGAATATGCAAGTTTTGAGGAAGATGCTTAAGGCAGCTTCCCGGTTTTGAGATATTGGTACGAACGCCACACATCAAGTAATCCACCGCTGATTGATAACTTAGAGAGATTGCTCTCTTCGTAAGTTCCTGGCTCATCAACGGCCAAATCAGGATAGGTACGAACGCCTTTCATAATGGCGTCATGGATTTCTTTCCAGGATTTATCGGGGAATTGCGACCACAATAATGCGGCAGCACCTGCAACGAGTGGTGAGGCTAAACTGGTGCCGTCACTGGTGTCGTATTTATTACCCGGTTCTGCGCAGAGCACATCACCACCAGGTGCAAATAAATGCACGCGTTCTTTACTGTAATTAGACCACTCAGTTACCAGTCCAAATTCCGGATCCTCGGTGCTGGCACCAACAGTCAGTACATGAGGAAATTGTTTGGGTAGTTTATGTTCTTCGTGGTTTTTAGGGAAAGCATTGGGATACGAAACATTTTTGGCAACATTGACACCGTCATTACCGGCACCCGTTACAACGATAACGCCTTTTTCAAGGGCATAGGCAAAAGCTTGATCGACGTATTCTTTATTGGGTGAATAATACTTTCCAAAACTCATATTAACGACCTTAGCGCCTTGGTCGACGGCATAGCGCAGTGCATTGGCTACGTCTTTGTCGCGCTCGTCACCATCAGGTACGGCGCGAATGGGAATAACTTTAACATATCCTTTAGGGCATTGACCGATCATTTTTTTAGGGTTGCCATGTGCAGCGATTAAACTGGTAACGGCAGTGCCATGGCCGCGTGTAGCGCTCAGATCAGTATTGCCGTAGCCGATATCGTCCATTTTAAGCGGATCGTCACCAATTATTTCACTTTCAGAAAAGTCTTTGTCAAAGTGCGTGATCATTGATTTGGTATAGCGTTTAATCTGTTGCTGGATGGCTGCTTCGTTCATACCATTTTGCACTACCATTAAGAGGGCTTCACGACCAAGCCATTCTTCTGGGCTGCTAACTTCCATGTGAGCTATGGCCTTATGGTCTTTCAGATCGATACCTTTTTTCTCGGCTAAGCGCTTGGCTTCGCGACATAAGGAGAGCATGTAATAACCACGCATTGCACGTTGACCATGTTGCGCGCGTTTTTTGACCATTTTCGCTTTGAGTGATTTAAGATAATTCTGTTGTGTGTCGTCGAGATCGGCTTGTGCTGCTAAGGTCTCAAGCCTTTTAATTTCACGAACAATTTCCAGACGGCCTTGGACTACATTTTTTCCATCTTTACCACCGACAAAATTCCAACCGCGAATATCATCAACGTATCCGTTCTTATCATCGTCAACACCGACTGCGCCATTGGCTTCAGCTTCATTGGTTTTCCAAATGCCTTTCATGCCGCTGTGGTCTAAATCGAAACCGGAATCGATGACGGCCACTATTATCGGTTCTGCAGGTTTTTTGAGTTCACCACTTTTGAGTAATTTTTGTGTGTTGGTGCCGTGGTAGGCGTCTTCATCGTTGGGACCATGTAGCGCCCACTGGAAGACTTCTTCATCTTCAAGAAATTGCCAGAAATCCATAGCTGGCGAAGCTGAAATAACACAGAGTGAGAATAAACTGCAAAGAATATATTTAAGCATAAGAATGATCCTGCTTCTTGGACGTTTCTAATGGGACGAATCTTACGCAGGAGTATGCTAGGAGCGCAGACTATAGCCAGTGTTGACAATGCGGTCTTCGTTTTCGGCGACGACAATGATGGCGCGCTCTTCTAATTTAGGTTCTTGAATGACCAGGGCTTGGTGGCAGCGATATTCGCAAAGGCCACAACCAACACATTTTTCCATATCGACGATAGGTGCATGGTAGGTTAGCATTTCCTCTAATTGGTCATCGCTCATCATGCCTGGAGGTGGTAAGTCTTCTTCGGCGACGTCATGTTTAAACGCTTTCATCTCTATCGCATCGTAACCGGCATCGACGCATTCTTGATAACAGAGGTCGCAGACTTCTTTGTCTTCTTCGCGAAAGGCGAGGCAGGTCTCTTCATTAACCTTGGCCAGACCCATATGTATTTCGCGTTTTTCCTCAATTTTAAGCGGTTGTATTGCGCCAGTAGGACAGACATCGGTACAGAAATTACAGTCCTGGTGACAGCCGGCCGATTGAAAAGTCGCAATCGGCGTCCACATCGAATCAATGCCGTATTCCGTGCCAGCAGGAATTAATACCGGGCCAGGGCAAGCTTTAAAACATTCAGCACAGCGAATGCATAAATCTAAAAATTGTGCCTCAGGAACGCTGCCTGGCGGTCGTATCGGTTTTGGCAGCACATCTTTATCAGCACCGCCAAAGCCAACGTCTAATGCGTTTAATTGTTTAAGCCCAGCAATACTCAGGCCAGCGATGCCAGCGGTAATAAATCCACGGCGTGCTAAGGGTCGATCAAGAATGCCAACGGTTTCAGGGTCTTCTTCTTTTTCAGGGAGTACGGCGCCTTTGCTGGTAAATTGAATCGCTTCAGTTGGGCAGACGCCACCGCAGCTTTGACACATAGTACAATCGGCAACGCGTGTGGTGAAATCGTCCTTGATTGCATCAAAGGGGCATATCTGCACGCATTTATTGCAACTAATGCAATCCGAAGTGACTTTGCGTTCACTGCGTCTGAATAAATTAAAAAAGGAAAAGGTTGCGCCGCTTGGGCAGACATAGCGACACCAAAAGCGTTTTTCAAATAACCCAAGTAAAAAGACGCCGGCAAATAAGACTAGTGATAAGATAATTGCTGCATCAAAGGGTGGGACTTCGTGCCAACCGCGCATGATGCCGCGTTGCAAACGGCCGAATGAATATTCGAGCCCACGCGTGACAACGGGGATGGCTGCAAAATATCCTGCGGTTAAGACCGAACACACTGATGTCAGCATCACACCAGCGAGTAAATACCATTTAATATTAACGAACCAGCCTTTGTGTTCTTTTAATTTCCAACGTTTGATGTGCCGACCGATTGCCCAGTCAAATAAATCGATCAAGGTTCCTAGCGGACAGAGCCAGCCGCAAAACATGCGCGGCACAACGATGCAGATTGCTAAAATGCCGAGCATCCACAACGCCACTTCGCCCCAATAAGCGCCAGCAATTGCCGTCGACAAGCCTACCAATGGATCAATGATCAAAAATAAATCGGCAGCCACGTGCTCCTTATCGGCAATGACGTGCTCATCGAAATGGTCAGCATAGGGCCAGGCCACATAGAAAAACAAATACAAAAATAAGATTAAACACGATGCTTGGACAATGCGTCGCAGGGGGGCTGCGCGCCAGGTCGGACCGATTTTTATAAACAATTTATGCCAGAAGCGTTTGCTGTCTGGCATATCTTTTTTGGTATAAAAACGAAAGAAGATGTTAAAGCTGCGCCAGCTTTTCTTCTTGGTGTCCTCGCTTGTGTCCTTTTCGGCTTCACTCACCGGAAATTACAGCCCTGCCTGTTTCAGACAGACGAATGCACAGTCTTTGATCGCATCGGTGGTTACGGTTGCACCAACAATGGCGTCTACTTCAACGGTTTGTTGGTCGACAATCGCTTTAGGAATACTGGTGATGGATCCTTGGTGAATTTTTTCTTTATGAGCGGTGACCTTACAACTGGCAATTTTATTACCTTTGATCACGACCTGTAAATTTAATACACCTGAATAGGCCTGCTGACGAGCATGATAGGTACCGTCTTTGAGATTGGCTTTACTCAGGTTATTTAAATCAATGCGATCGATTTTACGCATACAGCGGTCAGCACTTGGCTTTAATTTTTCACGGCCGTATGGTTGCTTGGACGTTGGGTAGAGTTTCGCTGCTGTTCTGAATTTTTCTTTGGCCTTATCTGGCTCGCCCATTTTTATCAGCAGGTCACCCATGTCTTCGTTGATCCATGCCATGCGTGGAATATCCCACTTGTCATTATTCTTGTGGCCGGTTTTGACTTTTTTGAGTGCTTCTTCGAGTGTGTCCATGGCCTTATCATAGGCGCCATACGATGCATAGACCGAGGCCAAGCAGCGCTTCAGGAAGGTGGGTTCATGGTTTTTAATTTGTGGAATGGAGTGGAGGAGGTGGACCAAAGCCATCTCACGTAGGCCACCGAGAAAGGGGTATTCACCCCATTCGCCTTTGACCTTGTCCCATTCTTTTGGTTTATACAGGTACATGATCTTCATCGCCTCATACGTTTTCACCGGCTCGTTGAACTCGAGCAGGCGACGAATTTCCTTTCTGCCTTCCTTCCACGGTCTATTCATGTCCCAATGAACCTTGGTTTTCTTGAACCATTTTGGTTCCTTCTTGCCAATCTTGATGGCTTCTTTGACTGCCTTGTGAGCAGCTTTGTATTTACTCTTTGAAGAGGCTGACCAAGCAGCGGTACAGATCAAACAGCAGAGCACTATGTTAAGTAATTTTGTCATAAGTCTTCTCAGGCTAAGGGGACAGAGGAATAATAGCTACAGAATCGGTGACGGCTAGTCATGAATCTGTTGAATCATCCATCATGATTCAATCAATAATCCGCCTTAAGTCTCATTGGTTACACTATTTATTTATCGTGTGGCAGGCCGAGGACTGACTGAATCTGCATGGTCAAGTCTGCTCGAATACCGCCGGGAATACAGCTAAAACCAGTGAATTGTTCATGTGGGTAGGGGACTGGCTTGTCGTATTCTTTGCCGTTTAGCGTAACGACGATCTCTTTGTTCGCTCGCAACGTGAAGGTTAGATCATTCCACTCTCTGAGGAGTTTTTGGCTGCCAAATTCAAAGCCGTACTGCTTTGATAAATTTGCATTTTCACCGCGTATACAGATGCGTGCGAGGTCCTCATTCCAGCTGCCTTTGAGCAGCGTAATCCATCCATAGCTGCGTTCGCTGGTAAATTTAAATCTGACTTTAATAGATTTATATTTTGGAAGATTTGGCCACAACGAGGCGATGCATTGGCCGCCGGGTTTGACGCTCAGTTCTAGAATACCATTTTTACAGGTAGCGCTCGCGAGATTTTTATCGTGGTCGCTTCGGACATTTGAAGTGGTCTTATGATCAAAAAGCGGTTCCCAACCCATGCGCACTAAACGTGCCTCGTCAACAGAAGCACCAGAACCAGCGACTTCAAATCCAGCTAATGGATTTGGTCCGATTTTCTCAAGTTCGGCATTCCATTCTTCACTGACGAGTGCGTATTTAATTTTTAGCGCGGGGCTCAGGTCGTCTTCGTGTTTTTCTAATACACTTTTGATTGCAACCCCAAGTTCAAGAATGGCGCGGCGTAAGGCGGTATCTTTTTTGTTATTACGATCCATTAATGCTTTGCCGATTGCTACGGCGCATTGCCCTTGTTGGTTATAATCGGGCTTCTCAAGTGCTGCGATACCTGCAATTTCAACCAAAACATCTTCTTGACCTTTGACCAAGTACGGGTGAGCGGTTTTCCAATCGGATTCCCTGACATAAAAACGCCCCACCGCTGCATTACTTTTAATATCATTGCTATCGGCATCTGCTTTTTCTTTGAGACTGACTATTTTCTTCTTTTCTTTTTGGTAATGTTTGATGTGGCTAATCATTTTCTTAGCCATCGCAGCACCGTCTTTATCTTTGGTCTTTGCCAAATAACCTGCCAATGCTTTATAATCTTCGCTGGCCAAGTCATAATTCTTTTCAGTGAGTGCAAACTTCGCGTTTTGGTTGTAGAGGGTGGCAATTTCACCAGTGATTGCTTCACGTTCATCTTTTGGTGCCTTGCTCAATTGCTTGCTGAGTAATTCGATGAGCTTTTTATTGGAGGTGTGGTCAGCGTCTTTGTGTTTATTGAGTTCTGTGTAAGCAAATACCTGTAGGGCGTAACCTTGATATTTTTTACTGTCATTGGTGAGATCCTGAATGCGCTTGAGAATATAGCGACGCATCGGTTTATATTTTTCGTCTTCACAAGTATTTTGTAGTTGTTGCGCTAGTTTCAGTTTCTTAGTCGAATTGCTTGCGCTTTTATCAAATGCACCAAAAAATTGATCGTAGAGTTCTTTCTGCTCACCAAGTGGTAATTCACCAGGCAGCGTCTCTTCTTCATTGCCGAAGAGATCGGCACTATACGCAGGAATTGAGCAGGCGAATAAGAGGAGTAGTGCCAAGAGGCGCACAAGAAACTCCATGTTTTCTTTGGGTTAATTGTTGTAAGTAAAAGTTGGACGTATCATAGAGATGAATTGTCTTTGCACAGCCTGACAGGCGTAGGATTCCTCTACATGTTTGAGGCAGAAAGGCTTGCTCTAAGTCCTTTAATGGACCATACATGTATGCAAGTCCTTATTATTGACGATTGAGGCTAAATGCGCTGGCTTATGCTGTTGTCTCTTAGGAGCATGACATGTTAAGCGTCAATAATGGGCAGCACTTTGAGCCACTTGATATCGTTGAATTAAAGGGTGATTCAGCAGGAGCCCTCGAAGTACGTGACGGCCAGGGCCGCGTTTATTTTTCCGCCGACTTGAATGGACAGCTGTCTTTTCCCGCAGGTGGTGCCCTCGGTACACATGTGGCCTTTTTAAAAGATGCAAACGGTGCGATTGTTGATGAATGCTCGTTTCAGCTCGATTGCGATACGGCGATCCAAGATGAAAGCGGTGTGGTCGAATCCTTACTCGATTCCTTGCGCTTTACGATGGAGTCATGGCTGGATGGTGTGGGTAACGATTTTACTGCACGCTTTAACAAAAAGACTTACCGCTATTTTGTGTGTTGGTTGCGTGACCACGTGCACACGCTTAAGGGTCAAAAATATTTTTACACCGGCGAATTAAAAACAGCTATCGAATTGTACGCTGATACGCAGCGTGAAGATGGCATGGTCTTTGACCGTTGTGGTAATGCCAATCCGAATCC